>NZ_JAVRIC010000016.1 GCF_031846245.1 Banduia mediterranea
AATCGCGATGGAAGATGGCCTGCGCTTCGCGATTCGCGAAGGCGGCCGTACCGTTGGCGCCGGCGTCGTCGCCAAGATCCTGCAGTAGGCGCATTGCGCTTACCTGCAGACCTTCGTTCTTTAAGTAAAATCGAGTAGAGACGCATGGCCGCAACCAGCCAGTCCATACGCATCCGGCTTAAGGCCTTCGACCACCGCCTGATTGACAAATCGGCACGTGAGATCGTTGAGACCGCAAAGCGCACGGGTGCCGTCGTTCGCGGGCCGATCCCGCTGCCGACGCGCAAAGAGCGTTTCACCATCCTGGTGTCGCCGCATGCCGACAAGGATGCGCGTGATCAGTATGAAATCCGCACGCACAAGCGCCTGATGCAGATCGTCGACCCGACCGAAAAGACGGTCGACGCGCTGTCGAAGCTGGATCTTCCAGCCGGCGTCGAAGTGCAGATTCGCGTCAACTGAGGCCCGACGAAATGACGATTGCAATCATTGGTCGCAAGGTCGGCATGACCCGGATTTTCACCGAAGCCGGTCACTCCATTCCGGTCACGGTGATCGAATGCACGCCGAACCGCGTGACCCAGCTCAAGTCGCTGGAGTCCGACGGTTATCGCGCGGTGCAGGTCGCCGTTGGTGAACAGAAGGCCAGCCGGATCAACAAGGCCGCCACCGGTCATTACGCCAAAGCGGGTGTGCCGGCGGGACGTGGCCTCTGGGAAATCCGTCTGGTCGAGGGCGATCCCGATCTCGAGCCCGGCGCCGAGCTGAGCGTCGAGCAGTTTACCGACATCAAGCGGGTCGACGTGACCGGCACCAGCATCGGCAAGGGTTTTGCCGGCGTGCAGAAGCGCTGGAACTTCGGAGGTGGCCGTGCGAGTCACGGTAACTCGCTGTCGCACCGCGTCCCCGGCTCCATCGGTCAGCGCCAGAGCCCGGGCAAGGTGTGGAAGGGCAAGAAGATGGCGGGCCACATGGGGAACGAGCGTGTCACCACGCTGAACCTCGATCTGGTCAAGGTTGACGCCGATCGCAATTTGTTGCTGGTCAAGGGTGCCGTTCCCGGCTCCAAGAACGGTGACGTCATCGTCCGCGCGGCGGTGAAGTAAGGACGTGACAACGATGGATATCCAACTACATAACAGTCAGAACACGCTCGCCGTGTCCGACGCCGTCTTCGGTGTCGACTTCAACGAGGCGCTGGTTCACCAGGTGGTGACGGCCTACCTCGCGGGCGGCCGTGCCGGCACCAAGAAGCAGAAGACGCGCGCTGAAGTGCGTGGCGGTGGCCGCAAGCCGTGGAAGCAGAAGGGCACCGGGCGTGCGCGCGCCGGTACCATCCGCAGCCCGTTGTGGCGCACCGGTGGTGTGACCTTCGCGGCGCGCCCGCGCAGCTTCGAGCAGAAGGTCAACCGCAAGATGTACCGCGGCGCGATCCGCTCGATCGTGGCCGAGCTCAACCGCTCGGGTGTGTTGATGGTCGCCGACGCGTTCACGGTCGATGAGCCGAAGACCAAGTCGCTGATCGCCAAGCTCAATGAACTGGGTACGCAGAACCTGCTGATCGTGACCGAGTCGGTCGACGCGAATCTGGTGCTGTCCGCGCGCAACCTGCCGCACGTCGACGTCAGCGATGTCGAGGCGATCAACCCGGTCGCGCTGCTGTCCTTCGACAAGGTGCTGATGACCGAGGGCGCGATCAAGAAGCTGGAGAGCTGGCTGTCATGAACGTCGATCGTCTGCATTCCATCATCCTTGCTCCGGTGATTTCGGAGAAGGCCAACCGCGTCGCGGAAAAGCAGAACCAGGCTGTGTTCAAGGTGCTGCCGAATGCCGAAAAGGCGGAGATTCGCGAGGCGGTCGAGAAGCTCTTCAACGTCAAGGTCACTTCGGTGCAAACCTTGAACGTGAAGGGCAAGACCAAGCGCTTCGGCCAAATGATGGGCCGTCGTTCCGATTGGAAGAAGGCCTACGTGACGCTCGCCGAAGGTGAGCAGATCGACTTCCTGGGCCAGAGCTAACTAGAGCTATCGCCATGCCGTTGCAGAAAGCCAAACCGACATCCGCTGGCCGTCGCCACGTTGTCAAGGTCACACATCCGGATCTCTACAAGGGCCGTCCGCACGCGCCCCTGCTTGAGAAGAAGTCCGGCAATGGTGGCCGCAACAACGCCGGTCGCATCACTACCCGTCACCAGGGTGGTGGTCACAAGCAGCACTATCGTGTCGTCGATTTCAAGCGGACCAAGGACGGGGTGCCGGCCAAGGTCGAGCGGATTGAGCACGATCCGAATCGCAGCGCGCATATTGCTCTGCTGTGCTACGCCGACGGTGAGCGTCGCTACATCATCGCGCCCAAGGGCGTGAGCGCCGGCGATCAGCTGCAGTCCGGTCGTGATGCGCCGATCAAGCCGGGCAATGCCCTGCCGCTGCGCAACATTCCGCTGGGCTCGACGATTCACTGCATCGAGCTGCGCCCGGGCAAGGGCGCGCAGGTTGCGCGATCCGCCGGTGCGGCCGTGCAGCTCGTGGCCCGTGATGGTGAGTATGTGACGCTGCGTCTTCGCTCCGGCGAAATGCGCAAGGTGCATGGCGATTGCCGCGCAACGCTGGGTGAGGCCGCCAATGGCGAGCACAACCTGCGTTCCTACGGCAAGGCCGGCGCGAAGCGCTGGAAGGGCATCCGCCCGACCGTCCGTGGTGTCGTCATGAACCCGGTTGACCATCCGCACGGCGGTGGTGAGGGCAAGTCCGGTCAGGGCAACCCGCATCCGGTGTCGCCGTGGGGCCAGAAGGCCAAGGGCCTCAGAACCCGCAACAACAAGCGCACGGAGAAGTTCATCGTGCGTAGCCGCCACAAGCGCTAACAGTACTGCTTGGATTTAAGCCATGCCTCGTTCGATCAAGAAGGGCCCGTTCATCGACCACCATCTCGCAAAGAAGGTGAGCGATCTTCAGGGCGCCCGCGTCAAGAAGCCGATCAAGACCTGGTCGCGCCGCTCCATGGTGTCGCCCGACATGGTCGGCTTGACCATTCAGGTCTATAACGGCCGCCAACACATGCCGGTGTTCGTCACCGAAAACATGGTGGGCCACAAGCTCGGTGAGTTTTCGCCGACCCGCACCTTCAAAGGCCATGTGGCCGACAAGAAGGGTTGAGGAATAACGCCATGCAGACGCAAGCAGTTCTTCGTTTCGTGCGCCTCTCCCCGCAGAAGGCGCGGCTGGTCGCTGACCAGGTCCGTGGCCAGAAGGTTGAGCAGGCGCTCAATCTGCTGAAGTTTTCGAACAAGCGCGCCGCCGACATCATCCGCAAGGTGCTGGAATCGGCGATCGCCAATGCCGAGAACAACGATGGTGCCGACGTCGACGAATTGAAGGTCAAGGAGATCTTCGTCGATCAGGGCCCGGTAATGAAGCGCATCCAGCCGCGTGCCAAGGGCCGCGCGGATCGCATTCTCAAGCGGACGTCGCACATCACGATCCGCGTCGCGGACGAGTAAGCGAGAGCAAACGGAAACGATCATGGGTCACAAAGTACATCCCACTGGCATTCGCCTCGGTATCACCACGCGCTGGAAGTCCAACTGGTACGCCGAGCGCGCGACCTACCGTGAGAACCTCGGTACCGATCTGGAAGTGCGCACTTTCCTGCGCAAGAAGCTGGCGAACGCGTCGGTTTCGCAGATCTATATCGAGCGTCCGGCGAAGTCGGCACGCATCACCATTCATACCGCGCGTCCGGGCATCGTCATCGGCAAGAAGGGCGAGGACATCGAGAAGCTGAAGCGTCTCGTGGCCGGCAAGATGGGGCTGAAGCCCGACAGCGTGCACATCTCGGTCGAGGAAATCCGCAAGCCGGAACTCGATTCGCAGCTGATCGCTGAATCGGTGGCTCAGCAGCTCGAACGGCGCATCATGTTCCGCCGCGCGATGAAGCGCGCCGTGCAGAATGCGATGCGCCTGGGTGCCGGCGGCATCAAGATCCAGGTCAGCGGTCGTTTGAACGGTGCCGAGATCGCGCGCACCGAGTGGTATCGCGAAGGTCGTGTGCCCCTGCACACGCTGCGCGCCTATATCGATTACGGCTTTGCCGAGGCCAAGACGACGTACGGAATCATCGGCGTCAAGGTCTGGGTGTTCCAGGGTGAACAGTTCGAAGCCGACGGCAAGGCGGCTTCGAAAGCCGCAGAAGCCGCCTGAGGAGTTTCGACACCATGATGCAGCCCAAGCGCACCAAGTACAGAAAGCAGATGAAAGGCCGCAATCGCGGCCTGGCGACGACCGGCAACAAGGTCTCGTTCGGTGAGTTCGGTCTCCAGTCCTTGGAGCTGGGCCAGGTCACCGCACGTCAGATCGAAGCCGCGCGTCGAGCGATTTCGCGTCACATCAAGCGTGGCGGCAAGCTCTGGATCCGTATTTTTCCGGACGTGCCCGTAACCCGCAAACCGCTCGAAGTCCGTATGGGCAAGGGCAAGGGTAACGTGGAGTGGTGGGCCGCCAAGGTTCAGCCGGGCCGCATGCTTTATGAAATGGAAGGCGTTCCCGAAGAGCTCGCACGCGAGGCATTCCGCCTTGCGGCCGCGAAGTTACCGGTGAAAGTCCAGTTTGTTACCCGGACGATCATGTAATGAAGACCACGGATTACGTTAAGGAGCTGAGCGGCAAGAATGCTGAGCAGCTCAATGAAGAACTCGCGGCGCTGCGCAAGGAGCAGTTCAACCTGCGCATGCAGTCGGCGACGGGCCAGTTGACGCAGACTTCGCGAATCGGCGAAGTGCGCAAGAAGATCGCGCGCGTCAAAACGTTTATGCAGAAGCAGCAGGCGCAGGCCTGAACCGCAGGATATGGCGATGAGCGAGCAGACCGAAAAGACCCAGCGCATTGTTGTCGGACGCGTGGTGTCGAACAAGATGGACAAGACGATCACCGTGCTGGTCGAACGTCGCGTCAAGCACGCGATCTATGGCAAGTACATGCGTCGGTCGACCAAGATCAAGGCGCACGATGAAGCCAATACGTGCAACGAGGGTGATCTGGTGTCGATCACCGAATGCCGTCCCTTGTCCAAGGACAAGAACCACCGCCTGGTTGCAGTGCTTGAACCGGTCGCGGGCGTGACCACGGGAGCCTGAGGCCATGATTCAGCAAGAATCGATGCTGGCAGCCGCTGACAACAGCGGGGCCAAGACCATGCTGGTGATCCGTGTGGCGGGCTCGACCCATCGGCGTTACGCCGGTGTGGGCGACATCGTCAAGGTCACGATCAAGGACGCAATTCCTCGTGGCAAGGTCAAGAAGGGTGAGGTTCACAATGCAGTCGTGGTGCGTACGCGTCACCCGGTGCGTCGTCCGGATGGTTCCGCCATTCGTTTCGACAGCAACGCGGCGGTACTGCTAGACGGCAAGTTCGAACCGATTGGTACACGTATTTTCGGGCCGGTTACCCGAGAGCTGCGCGAGAAGTTCATGCGCATCATCTCGCTGGCCCCCGAAGTTCTTTGAACGAATTAGAGCGTTTGGACGGTCTTTACCGATGAACAAGATTCGCAAGGGCGACGAAGTCGTCGTCATTACCGGTCGCGACAAGGATCGCCGCGGCACCGTTTCGCAGGTTCTGGCGAATGGCAAGCTGATGGTCGACGGTATCAATGTCGTGAAGAAGCATCAGAAGCCGAACCCGAATTCGGGCGTGCCCGGCGGAATCGTCGAGAAGGAAATGCCGCTCGACGTGTCCAACGTGATGCTGTGGAACGCGGCCGCCGACAAGGGTGACCGGGTCGGATTCAGGTTCGAGGGCGAAGGCAGCGAGCGCCGCAAGGTGCGCGTGTTCAAGTCCAGCGGCGATGTCGTCGGCCGTTAAGCGAGAGGACTGAGCAATGTCAACGATGCAAAGCTATTACAACGATACGGTACGCGCGCAGCTGCAGGAAAAGCTTGCCTGCAACGTGATGTCCGTGCCGCGTCTGAGCAAGGTCACGCTGAACATGGGCCTGGGCGAAGCGGTGAACGACCGCAAGGTCATCGAACACGCCATGAAAGACCTCACGACCGTCGCCGGCCAGAAGCCGGTGGTGACCAAGTCGCGCAAGGCCATCGCGGGTTTCAAGATCCGTGAGGACTATCCCGTTGGCATGATGGTCACGCTGCGCTCCGTGCGCATGTATGAGTTCATGGAGCGTCTGATCAACATCTCGCTGCCGCGAATCCGCGATTTCCGCGGAATTTCGCCGAAGGGCTTTGATGGCCGCGGCAACTTCAATTTCGGCATTACCGAACAGATCATCTTCCCGGAAATCGATTACGACAAGATCGATTCTATCCGTGGCATGAACATTTCAATCACGACGACGGCGAAGAACAACGAAGAAGGTCGGGCCCTGCTCGACGCCTTCGGCTTCCCGTTCCGCAAGTGAGGCGCGAGTAACCCCATGGCCAAGACCAGCATGATCAACCGCGAGATTAAGCGTCAGAAGCTCGCGAACCGTTACGCCAAGAAGCGCGCCCAGCTCAAGGAGATCATCTCCAGCCATAACGCGGATTTTGACGACAAGGCAGCCGCCGTCGAAGCGCTGTCGAAGCTGCCGCGTGACTCGTCGCCGGCGCGTCAGCGCACGCGCTGCGCCATCACCGGCCGTCCGCGTGGTGTCTACAAGAAGTTCGGTCTGGCCCGTAACAAGCTGCGCGAGTCGGCGATGAACGGCGAAATTCCCGGCCTCAAGAAAGCCAGCTGGTAAGAGACTGTCGATATGAGCATGAACGATCCCATCGCCGATTTCCTGACCCGTATCCGCAACGGTCAGGCGGCGCGCAAGAAGACGGTCACCGGTCCTTCGTCGACGACGAAAGAGTCCATCGCCGCAGTGCTGAAGCAGGAAGGCTACATCAGCGACTATTCGGTGCAGACCGATGGCGTGAAGAAGACGATCACGGTGAATCTGAAGTATTTCGAAGGCAAGCCCGTCATTGCCCGTCTGGAGCGCTACAGCCGTCTGTCGCTGCGCGCCTATCGCGGCAAGGACGAACTTCCGCGGGTTCTCGGCGGCCTGGGCGTGGCGATCGTGTCGACGTCCAAGGGTGTCGTGACCGACAAGCAGGCGCGCGCGGCCGGTGACGGCGGCGAAGTGCTGTGCGTCGTGTCCTGAGGTGAATTGAAATGTCACGAGTTGCCAAATTTCCATTGACGTGGCCCAAGGGTGTCGAACTCAAGGTCAACGGTAGCGAGGTCACGGTGAAGGGCGCGAAAGCGCAGCTGTCGCTGAGGCTGCCAAACGGCATCGCGCTGGACCTGAACGAAAGTGGTGCGACGATCGCGTCTGAATCGGTCGAGAAGCAGCCGGCGATGTCGGGCACCACGCGCGCCAACATCAATAACCTGATCGTGGGCGTTTCGGAAGGTTTCGAACGCAAGCTGGCGCTGGTTGGCGTCGGTTACCGCGCCGCGGCGCAGGGCAAGAGCCTGAGCCTGTCGCTGGGCTTCTCTCACCCTGTCGACTATCCGGTGCCGGAAGGCATTACCGTCGAAACACCGACCCCGACCGAGATCGTGGTCAAGGGTGCCGACAAGCAGAAGGTCGGGCAGGTGGCCGCCGAGATCCGAGCCTACCGTCCGCCCGAGCCATACAAGGGCAAGGGCGTGCGCTATGTCGGTGAACGCGTGGTGATGAAGGAAGCGAAGAAGAAGTAAGGCCAGTTTAAAGCCTGCGGCCATCGGGCCGCGGTTGGACACATGAACTATGAACTCGAAGAAAGCAACACGCATCCGCCGCGCGACCAAAACGCGCGCCAAGATTCACGAACTGGGCGTACATCGCCTGTGCGTGAACCGTACGCCGCGCCACATCTATGCGCAGGTCATCGCGCCGGACGCGGGCAGCACGCTGGCGGCCGCCTCCACGGTGGAGAAGGTGCTGGTCGAGGGCCTGAGCTCGACGGGCGGCGTTGAAGCGGCCAAGAAGATCGGTGAAGAGATCGCCAAGCGGGCGAAGGCAGCAGGAATCACGACCGTGGCGTTCGATCGTTCCGGTTTCAAATACCACGGTCGCGTCAAGGCACTTGCCGACGCGGCGCGCGAAGGCGGTCTGGAGTTTTAAGAAATGGCGAATCCGAACAGAGCGAACTCGAATCGTAGCTACGACGACAACCAGGGTGGCGATTTCAAGGAAAAGCTGGTCACCGTCAACCGGGTCTCCAAGACCGTCAAGGGCGGCAAGCAGTTCGCGTTCACCGCGCTGACGGTGGTAGGCGACGGCGCCGGTAAGGTCGGCATGGGTTACGGCAAGGCACGCGAAGTGCCGGTTGCGATCCAGAAGGCGATGGAGCGTGCACGCAAGTCCATGGTTTCCGTGGCCCTGCGCGGCCAGACGCTGCAGCACGAAATCGAGGGCAACCACGGCGCCACGCGAGTCATCATTCGCCCGGCCTCCGACGGTACCGGCGTCATCGCCGGCGGCGCTATGCGCGCAGTGTTCGAAGTCGCCGGTGTGCATAACGTGCTGGCCAAGTCCTTCGGTTCGCGCAATCCGATCAATCTGGTACGCGCCACGATCGATGGGCTGAGCCGCATGAACCTTCCGGACGAGATTGCCGCCAAGCGTGGCAAGACCGTCGAAGAGATCCTGGGGTAAGCCATGGCTGATAAGAAGATTCGTGTCACCCTGATCCGTTCGCCGTTCGGCCAGCTCAAGCAGCACCGCAACAACGTCAACGGTCTCGGTTTGCGCAAGATGCATCAGAGCCGTGAACTCGTGGCCACGCCTGCGGTCATGGGTATGGTCAACGCCTCGGTCCATATGCTGAAGGTCGAAGAATTGTCGTAAGGCGTGCAGGGTGAGGGGGAAGGCGCAAAAGCTTTTACTCCACTCGCCGCATGTCTCACACCTCACCTGAGTCAACAGATGAAAAAGCTCAACGAAATCAAACCTGCCGATGGTGCCAAGACGTCGAAGAAGCGCGTCGGTCGCGGCATCGGCTCCGGCCTGGGCAAGACTGCCGGTCGTGGCCACAAGGGTCAGCGCGCGCGCTCCGGCGGTTATCACAAGGTCGGTTTTGAAGGCGGTCAGATGCCGATTCAGCGCCGCCTGCCGAAGCGTGGCTTTCGCTCGACGACCGTCAAGCAGACCGCCGAGGTTCGTCTGTCCGAGCTGGAGAAGCTGGGCGTGGACGAGATCGATCTGACGGTGCTCAAGGCGGCCAATGTGGTTCCGGCGACGGCGCTGCAGGCGAAGGTCATCAAGTCCGGTGAGTTGAGCCGCAAGCTGCAGCTCAAGGGTGTTCTGGTCACCAAGGGCGCGCGCGCGGCCGTCGAAGCCGCTGGAGGCTCGGTTACCGATATCGATACGACGCCGGCGGCAGATGCCAGCAGTCCGGCCTCCGACGCGAGCCCGGCGGAGTAATTCGAGAACATCATGGCGAGAGGCACACCACAAGTCGGCGCTGGCATGGATCTCACCAAGATTGGTGAGATCAAGAACCGTATCTGGTTCCTGCTGGGCGCGATTGTCGTGTTTCGCATCGGCACGTTCATTCCGGTACCGGGTATCGACCCGGTGCAACTTGAGCAGCTGTTCGATGCCAATCGCGGCACGATCCTGGACATGTTCAACATGTTTTCGGGTGGTGCGCTGTCGCGCCTGTCGATCTTCGCGCTCGGCGTGATGCCGTACATCTCGGCGTCCATCATTGTGCAGCTGATGTCCTCGGTGGTTCCCGCCCTGAAGGAACTGCGCAAGGAAGGCGAGTCCGGCCGGCGCACGATCACCAAGTACACGCGCTACGGAACGCTCGGGCTTGCAACGTTCCAGTCCATCGGTGCTGCGGTCGCGCTGCAGAACTCCGGCGTGGCGCTGGCCCCGGGTTTCGGCTTCCTGTTCACCGCTGCGGTGAGCCTGGTGACCGGAGCGATGTTCCTGATGTGGTTGGGCGAACAGGTGACCGAGCGCGGTATCGGCAACGGTATCTCGATACTGATCTTCGCCGGCATCGTGGCTGGACTTCCGACCTCGCTGGGCTCGATGGCGCAGCTGGTCAGTCAGGGCGAGATGAGTCCGTTCATGGTCATCGGCGTGGTCCTGTTGGTCGGCGCCGTGGTCTACGGCGTGGTTTACGCCGAACGCGCCCAGCGCCGCATTCCGGTGCACCATGCGCGCCGCCAGCAGGGCCGCAAGATGTTCGCCGCGCAGACCCAGCACCTGCCGCTGAAGCTGAACATGGCGGGCGTGATTCCCCCGATCTTCGCGTCGTCGATCATCCTGTTTCCAGCATCGATGATCCGTTTCTTCGGAGACAGCGGCCCTTCGTGGCTGCAGCAGGCGGCCAACGCCCTGTCGCCCGGGCAGCCGGTGTACATGCTGTTGTACGCCTCGATGATCATCTTCTTCTGCTTCTTCTATACGGCCCTGGTTTTCGACTCGCGCGAAACCGCGGACAATCTGAAGAAGTCGGGTGCCTTCATTCCCGGTGTGCGGCCTGGCATTCACACCGCCAAGTACATTGATCTGGTGCTGACGCGCCTTACCGTTGCCGGTGCGGCCTACATCACCGCGATCTGTCTGCTGCCGGAGATTCTGTACTCGCAGTTTTCCGTGCCGTTCTATTTCGGCGGAACCTCGCTGTTGATTACCGTGGTGGTGGTTATGGATTTCATGGCGCAGCTGCAGGCGCACCTGATGTCGCACCAGTATGAAAGCCTTCTGAAGAAGGCCAATCTTAAGTCGTTGAACCGGCCCGGCGTGGTCCGCTGACCCACTGGCCATTCAGAGGAACAAGTCATGAAAGTCCGTGCTTCCGTCCGCAAGATGTGCCGGAACTGCAAAGTCATCCGTCGCAATGGTGCCATCCGTGTGATCTGCACGGATGCCCGTCACAAGCAGCGCCAGGGTTGATCGGGTTTCGAGCAGGCTTGATTTCTGCTCAGAATCCTATAAACTTCCGCGCCTTTTTCGCGTCGCCCAGTTTCAGGAGTAGATAAGCGCATGGCCCGTATTGCTGGCGTCAATGTACCGGCGAATAAACACGCTGTGATCGCGATTCAGTCGATCTACGGCATCGGCTCGACTCGAGCCAGGAAGATTTGCGCCGCCGCGCAGGTCGACCCGGCCCAGCCGGTCAAGAATCTCACCGAGGCCGAGCTCGAACAGCTTCGCGCTCACATCGGGAAGTACACCGTCGAGGGCGATCTTCGCCGCGAGGTGTCGATGAACATCAAGCGCCTGGTCGATCTGGGTTGCTATCGCGGTCTGCGTCACCGTCGCGGTCTGCCGGTTCGTGGTCAGCGTACCCGTACCAATGCGCGGACCCGCAAGGGACCGCGTCGTCCGATCCGCGGCAAGTAATCGAAATCGAGAAGCAGCAGCTCTATGGCCACAACCCAGACCTCAACGAAGCGTAAGCGCGTCAAGAAGAACATTTCCGACGCGGTTGCCCATATTCATGCGACGTTCAACAACACGATCGTGATGATCACCGACCGGCAGGGCAACACCCTGTCCTGGTCCACGGCCGGCGCCTGCGGGTTCAAGGGCTCGCGCAAGTCGACGCCGTTCGCTGCGCAGGTCGCGGCGGAGCGCGCCGCAACCGTGGCTGCCGAGCACGGTGTGAAGAACCTCGAAGTTCGCGTGAAGGGTCCTGGCCCCGGCCGTGAGTCCGCCGTGCGTTCGCTCAACTCCGCCGGTTTCAAGGTGACCAATATCACCGACGTGACCCCGATTCCGCATAACGGCTGTCGCGCGCCCAAGCGTCGTCGCGTCTAAGGTTGAGATACAAAAATGGCTAAATACGTAGGACCCAAGTGCAAGCAGTCGCGCCGTGCCGGCATGGATCTGATGACCAAGGGGCGTGGCCGTTCGCTTGAGTCCAAGTGCAAGCTCGACTCGCCCCCGGGCCAGCATGGCGCGCGTCGCCAGCGTCTGTCCGACTATGCGCTGCAGCTGCGCGAGAAGCAGAAGCTCAAGCACATGTACGGTGTTCTGGAGCGTCAGTTCCGTAACTACTACGCCAAGGCATCACAGAAGAAGGGCTCAACCGGCTTGTTGCTGTTGCAGCTGCTCGAAGCCCGGCTCGACAACGTTGTGTACCGCATGGGTTTTGGGGCCACGCGTTCGGAATCGCGTCAGCTCGTGAACCACAAGGCCATCCTGGTCAACGGCAAGACGGTCAATATTCCGTCCTACCAGGTTCAGAGCGGCGACATCGTCGAAGTCCGTGAGAAGTCGCGCTCCCAGAACCGCATCGCGCAATCGCTGTCGATTGCCGCTCAGGTGGGATTCCCGGACTGGGTCGAGGTCGATGAGAAGGGCATGAAGGGAACATTCAAGTCGGTTCCAGATCGCGAGCAGTTCCTGCCCGACATCAATGAAAATCTGGTAGTCGAGCTCTACAGCAAGTAATTGCTGACCGTCGGCCGTCACAAACGGCTGACGAGGTGGCGCCGCGGACTCGGAGCTTGTTGAGCCAGCGAGTCACAAGAAGGTATAGGCCGCCTCGAAACATTCTTCGAGGCGGCAACACAAAGTTGAAGAATTGCGAGGTAATTGACCCATGCAAGGGTTCGTCGCTGATTTGTTGAAACCGCGGAATATCGATGTCGAGATGCAGGGCAGCAATCGTGCGCTGGTCTCCCTGGAGCCCATGGAGCGCGGCTTCGGCCACACGCTGGGCAATGCCCTGCGCCGCATCCTGTTGTCGTCGATTCCGGGTGCCGCCATTACCGAAGTTCAGATCGATGGCGTGGTGCACGAGTATTCGGCTGTCGAAGGCGTGCAGGAGGATGTCATCGACATCCTGCTCAATGTCAAGAACATTGCACTGCGGATGCATTCGCGGGACGAGGCCACACTGAGCCTGTCGAAGTCCGGTGACGGTCCGATCACGGCTGGCGACATCGAGCTCGATCACGACGTCGAGATCGTCAACCCGGACCTGGTCATTGCCAACCTCACGGGTGGCAAGCTCAACATGACGCTCAAGGTCACCCGCGGTCGTGGCTACCAGCCGGTGGTCAATCGCCTTGCTGCCGACGAGGATTCCATGTCTGTCGGCGTGCTGAAGCTGGATGCCAGCTACAGCCCGGTTCGTCGCGTCAGCTACAGCGTCGAGCGCGCCCGCGTCGAGCAGCGCACCGACCTCGACAAGCTGATTCTGGACGTTGACACCAACGGCGGTATCGATCCGTCGGAAGCGGTTCGTCTCGCTGCGCGCATTCTGCGCGATCAGCTGGCGGTGTTCATGGACCTCGAGGCCGAGGAAACCGCGAGCCCCGAGACCCGCAAGAAGGATATCAATCCGATCCTGTTCCGCCCGATCGACGATCTTGAGCTGACCGTGCGCTCGGCGAACTGCCTCAAGGCCGAAAACGTCTACTACATCGGTGATCTGGTGCAGCGTTCGGAAACCGAGCTGATGAAGACGCCGAATCTCGGCAAGAAGTCGCTGAACGAGATCAAGGAAGCGCTGCGCGCCCACGACCTCGACCTCGGCATGAAGCTGGAAAACTGGTCGCCGCCGAAAACGGCGACGGTCTGATCCAGCCAGATCTAGCTATCAAGGAATACCGCGATGCGTCATCGTAACGCCGGCAAGCGAGTTGGGCACACCAGTGCTCATCACAAGGCCAATCTGCAGAATCTGGCGAATGCCCTGTTCCGTCATGAGCTGATCCGCACCACGGTGCCGAGAGCCAAGGAACTGCGTCGTTTCGCCGAGCCGTTCATCACGCGTGCCAAGGAAGACAACCTGGCCAATCGTCGCCTGACGTTCAATCGTCTGCGTGATCGTGAAATGGTGACCAAGCTTTTCAACGAGCTTGGGCCTCGTTACGCGACCCGTCCGGGTGGTTACCTGCGGATCATGCGTTGCGGCTTCCGGCCCGGTGACAGTGCGCCGATGGCGTACATCGAACTCGTCGATCGTCCGGCCGCGGATGCCACGGACGACGCGTCCGAATAAGGTCCGCCTGCCAGCCAAGCCTGAAAGCCCCCGCGTTGCGGGGGCTATTTCGTTTCGGATACCCGAAACTGCCGGATGGAGCCGGTCAGTCGTGATGACTCGGCGTCTCCGTCGGCTTGCGCTAAAGTAGCGCACATGCAGATCGCACCCCAGCAACTGGTCTCCCAACTACAACGCGGATTGCAGGCGCTCTACGTGGTGGCGGGCGAGGAGCCACTGCTGATTCAGGAGTCCTTGGACGCAATCCGTACGACCGCCCGGGCGCTCGGTTACGATGAGCGCGAAGTCCACGACGTGGACCGCGGTTTTGACTGGTCGCAGCTGTTGGAAGCGGTGTCTTCCGGCTCGCTGTTCTCGAGCAAGCGGATCGTTGAGTTGCGCCTGCCCGGCGGTTCGCCTGGCGACGAAGGCGGCAAGCTGTTGCGGCGCATCGCCGAATCACCCCCACCGGATGTATTGCTGTTGCTGAGTGCCGGCCCGCTCGACGCGCGTCAACGCAAGTCCACCTGGTACACGGCGCTCGAAAGCGCTGGCGCCGCCGTGTATTGCTGGGGCGTGCGGACTGAGCAGTTCGGTGCCTGGATCGAGCAGCGCCTGCGTCAGGCCGGTCTGAGTGCCGATGCGCAGACGCAGCGTCTGCTCGCGGAGCGCACCGAAGGCAATCTTCTGGCCTGCGCGCAGGATATCGAGAAGCTCAAGTTGCTGTGCCCCGACCGCCGCGTCAGCGTCGAAGCCTTGGGCCTGGCGGTGGCCGACAGCGCACGTTTCGACGCCTTCGATGTCTTCGACAAGATCCTCGTCGGCGATGCGGAAGGGTCGGTGCGCGGCCTGTCACGACTGCGAGACGAAGGCGTGGCGCTGCCGGAGATCATCGGTGCCTTTGCATACAACCTGCGCAGCTGGGCGCTGGCGGCCGAATACTACGCTGACAGCGGGAATGTTCAGAGTGCCTGCAACAGCGCAAAAATCTGGCGTAATCGCCAAGGGCCGATGAGCGCTGCATTGACGCGCGTGCGCCTGGGCGCCGTGCGTGGCTGGTTTGCGCAGCTGTCGCGTATCGATCTTGGCTCGAAGACCGGCGCAGCAGAGGCGGCCTGGGACGAATTGCTGAGCTGGGCCCTGCTCGCCAGCGGCGCAGCTCCGGCGCGATTGCTGCCCCGCCGCTCCTGATTCGGCTCACGACTGCCCGACTCCGGCGGATTTCAATACACTTGACCGCGGTGCCACGACCGGCTCCGCTCATGGCTTCCTACGACAGAGTTTGCATACCTTGAAATCCGATGCACGCCGCAAGAGCGGCCCTTCACAGATGATGATGGAGCGTGGTCAGTTGGCGCGCCTGGCCGCGCGGCGGCTGGCCGTGGCCGAGACTGGCCAGAAGAATGCCGCGCTGTTCGCCCTCAGCGACATCCTCATCGAGGACGCCAAGTCGCTGCTGGCCGCCAATGCGCGGGACCTGTCGAGTGGCCGGGAGCGCGGCCTTGATGCCGCCTTGATGGATCGCCTGGAGCTGACGCCGCAGCGCATCGAGGCCATGGTCAGTGGCGTGCGCGAGATTGCCGAATTGCCGGACCCGGTGGGCGAGGTCTTCGACATGAAGACCCGGCCGAGCGGCATCCAGGTTGGTCGCATGCGTGTGCCGCTGGGTGTGGTTGGCATCATCTATGAATCGCGACCCAATGTGACGGCCGACGCCGCGGCGCTATGCCTGAAGTCCGGAAATGCGTGCATTTTGCGTGGCGGTTCCGAGGCCTTGAATTCCAATCAGGCGATCGCCCGCTGCATCGATCGCGCCCTGCGCAGCGTCGGTCTGCCGACGGACGCGGTGCAGGTGATCGACATCACCGACCGCGAGGTCGTCGGCGATCTGCTGAGCATGCCGCAGTACGTCGACGTGGTGATTCCGCGAGGCGGCAAGGGTCTGGTCGCATTCGTGTCGGACAATGCCCGTGTGCCCGTGATCAAGCATCTGGACGGCATCTGCCACGTCTATATCGACGCGTCGGCGGATGTGGAAAAGGCGCTCGCGGTCGCGGTCAATGCCAAGACCCAACGTCTGGGCACCTGCAACACCATGGAAACTTTGCTTGTCGATCGGACACTGGCTGCGGCCATCCTGCCGGAGCTGGAGAGGATCTATATCGAGCACGGGATCGAACTGCGCGGTTGTGAGCAGACCCGGCGGATCATCGGCTCGGCGCGGCCGGCCACCGCCCAGGACTGGGATACCGAATATCTGGGACCGATACTGTCGATTCGGGTGGTCGAAGGCCTGGACGAGGCGATTGAGCATATCGACCGGCACAGCTCCAAGCATACCGATGCGATCGTCACCGAGAATCTGTCGCATGCGCGCCGTTTCGTGCGCGAGGTCGATTCGAGTTCGGTGATGGTCAATGCGTCCACGCGTTTCGCCGATGGTTACGAGTACGGCCTGGGCGCCGAAATCGGAATCAGCACCGACAAGTTTCACGCGCGCGGTCCGGTGGGGCTCGACGGCCTGACCTCGGTCAAATGGATTGTGTTCGGCGACGGTCATGTTCGCTGAACGGCTTCGAATCCGGCCGTTGCCGACGCGTGCCGGGGCCTGAACTGAAAGCGCCGATTGGCATTTTCGGCGGTACCTTTGCGCCGATCCACAACGGTCACCTGCGGCTGGCGATCGAACTTCGCGAACAGCTGGGACTTGAACGTGTCCTCGTGCTGCCGGCCGGATCGCCGCCGCATCGGGCTGCGCCGTCGGTGCCGACGGCGCGCCGTGTCGAATGGACGCGGCTTGCGGTTTGCAGCGAGCCGGGTCTGGAGATCGATACCCGCGAAACCGCTCGCGGAGGGCCATCGTATTCCTATGACAGCGTTGCGGCCCTGCGCAGGGAGCTGGGCGCGGACCGTCCCTTGTGTCTGCTGCTCGGCGACGATGCCGCCAACCAGTTCCATACCTGGCATCGCTGGCGCGAGATGCTGGATCTGGCGCATCTGATTTTTGTGGAGCGCCCCTACGAGCCGCCGTCACCGTCGCCGGATCTCGTCGCCCTGCTGCGCGGACGCAGGGTCAGTGACGCGAAAGCGCTGGCGCAGGCTGCACATGGATGCTGGATGGCCTGTAGCATTCCGCCATTGGCGATTTCCTCGACACGCATCCGACGCTTGCTGGCCGCGGGCCGTTCGATTCGCGGACTGGTGCCGGACGCCGTGGCGGACTCCCTCAGCGTGGCCGATATCGATGCGCTGAGCCGGGATGAAGACCCGGCCTATGATTGAGTGCCGCCCATGAGTCGCCGGTTGGACATTTTTTTTCGTTGCGCGCAGGCTTGCAATCGTAGTGGCGCATTCCCGTCCGTTCCGGATTTACTGGCCCCGAGCCGCTGCCCAAGGAGTCCCGCGACCGCATGAACCAAGCCGAACTCGCCGCCGAAGTCGTTTCCGCGCTGGAAGACGTCAAGGGCCAGGACATCCGATTGCTGGACGTCCATGAGCTGACGACCATTACCGACTCGATGGTGTTTTGTACAGGCACCTCCTCGCGACATGTCAAGTCTCTGGCTGACAGCGTGATCGACCGGGTCAAGCAGTTGGGCCGCAGGCCGGCCGGTGTGGAAGGTGCGGAGACTGCCGAATGGGTGCTGGTGGATCTTGGTGATATCGTGGTTCACGTGATGCAGGCGCAAACGCGCGCGCACTATCAGCTTGAAAAGCTCTGGGACCTTCAGGACGCACCGCGCGAGTCCGCCCGCCCGGGCTGAGTCGCTGCCGTTCATCGAATGAAAATCCGTCTGATCGCGGTCGGCACCCGTATGCCGGCCTGGGTCGAGACGGCCTATGCCGACTACGCCAGCCGCCTGCCGCGCGAACTGCGTCTGGAGCTGACGCAGATTGCGGTCGCCACGCGCCGCAAGAACTCCGATATCGCACGGCTCAAGCAGCAGGAAGGCGAGCGCATGCTCAAGGCCGTTTCCGAGCGTGATCGCGTGATCGCGCTCGATGAGCGCGGACAGGCCTGGAGCAGCGAAGAACTGGCGCAGCGCCTCGCGCGCTGGCAGCAGGACGGCCTCGACGTCGATCTGCTGGTCGGTGGGCCGGACGGACTTGCCGACGGCTGCCTGCAGCGCGCCGAATCGCGTTGGTCGCTATCGCCGCTGACCCTGCCGCATGCCTTGGTCCGGGTGCTGCTCGCCGAGCAGCTTTATCGCGCCTGGAGCCTGCTCGCGAATCATCCCTACCATCGCGCCTGAGCCCGAACCGGGCGCAATCAGGCGGGCTTGGCGCAGGCGGCGATCCAGATTGCGGCAATGCGTTCCAGGCCCAGGCGGTCGGCTTCGTCGAAGCGATGGGCCAATGGACTGTCCAAATCCAGCACACCGAGCAGTCGCTCGCCATCCAGCAAGGGAATCACGATTTCGGAATTCGAGGCCGCATCGCAGGCGATGTGTCCCGGAAAGGCGTGCACGTCTGCCACCACCTGAGTCTGACAATGGCTCGCCGCCGTACCACAGACTCCACGCCCGAGCTGTATGCGAATGCAGGCCGGTTTGCCCTGGAAGGGTCCGAGCACGAGCTCGCGGCCATCAAAGAAATAGAATCCCGCCCAGTTGAGATCCGTCATGCCGTTGAACAGCAATGCCGACAGATTGGCGGCATTGGCGATCAGGTTTTGCTCACCGTCGAACAGGGCCTGCGCCTGTTGCGCAAGCAGCTCATAGCTCTCGGCCTTGTCCGCGCCACGGGCGGGCTTCGATGTTTCAAACATGGGCGCTCCGGCTGTTATCGATTGGGGCAATCGGACCCAAAAGAAAAGGCGATCGCTGGGGGGCGACCGCCTTTTACATGCCGCTCAGGGGGGGGAGGGGAAGAGCGGCGTGCCTGAATCCGCAGGGGAGAGGATCCGGCGAACAGAAGTATGAGCTGTCATGAAAGCGAAAAATAGCGGAAAGATTTGAGATCGAACATCAAATCACTTGAAGGTATTTTCGTGGCGCTTGCGTCCGGATTCAATGCGGCGCATGGCCACGTGGTAGCAGCAGGCTGTGGTTATAGCGGGCCACCTGAGCCAGTGCGGGCAGATGGAAACCGGCAGTTCCGGATGCCAGCGGTGTGGTCGCGGCCGCGGTAATGAGGCCGGCATAGCGCATTGCGTCGTCGGCGAAATCCCCAAGCGCATGGGCATTTTCGCGCCGCAGCCGATCGATTGCATCGACCAGCGCCAACATACGAGTCACGGCGTCGTCGCGCTGGCGATCGTCGCCGCTCAGCTCGTGGCGGATCGAGGTGGCTGCGGCGTCGATCGGATGACGATCGTCCGTGATGATCGCGGTCAGGCGGCCGTCGCGGCTCAGCGCGGCAACCGGCATGTCATCCGCCTGACGCTTGGAGACGTCCTCGACCATGCGCAGGAAATGATCATGAAATTTGTCCGGACGGATCACACAAGCCGGTGGCCGGGAGGCGGCGTCGGTGGTGCTCAGCAGCTGGGCGGCGGCATCGATGTGATTGATCAGGGCGCGCAGCGTCACCAGGCCACGCGCGCTGGCGGTCTCGTCCCCGTTGCCGAGCCCGGCGTAGAGTTCGTGGATCGAATCGGCCAGGCGGATTTCGGGGCGCTCGCCATCGTGTTCGGCCTCGGCCACGTAGGTTGACAGCCGGTCGGCGTGGCGAAACAGTGCCGCCGTGGTCTCGATCAACTCGGGATAGACCGTGATCAATACGTCGATCGCCTCGATCGGACTCGGCTCGTCGAGCAGACGTCGATAGGCATTGCAGGCCGCCCGTGTCAACAGCACCAGGATCGCACCGCGCAGGCCGCCGTCGCGAGCCGCTTTGACAATCAGGCCGCGTGCGTCTGCGCTCGGCATCTCGCCGTCGCTGAGTACGCCGTCGAGATCGGCCAGAAGCTGTGAAATCAACTGGCCGGAAAATTCGGCTGGGCTCGGAGTATCGTCCACCATGCGGCTCAGGCTGGGAATCGGAGCGCGAGTTTACGCCAACAGCTGGCTAAGGCCTGTCCGGAATGAATTGAGCAAGGAATTCCTGGGCATCGATGCGCAGCAGGGTTTCGGCGCTCAGCGAGCAGGCGTCCGCATCGTAGCTGATGGCCTGGACCACCCAAAGTCCAAGCGCCCCGTCCCAGTGCAGATCACAACTGTGTTCCGCGGCCAGGCTCATGGCGTCTGCGACTTGCATGGACCTAGCTTACGACGAGGCTGGCGTCCTTGCCACACAGTCCGCAAAATGCGCGTCCCATGCTCAAGCCTCTGAAAATCGGGCCGTATGTTATCGATCCGGCCCTGGTGCTGGCGCCGATGGCCGGGGTCACCGACCGACCGTTCCGTATCCTGTGCCGCGAGATGGGTGCGGGCATGGCCGTGTCCGAAATGACGATCGCCGATCCAAGCTTGTGGCATACCGACAAATCGCGCCTGCGCCTGGACCATCGCGGCGAGTCTGTGCCGGTCAGCGTGCAGATCGCCGGCTACGATGCGGCGATGCTGGCGCATGCGGCGCGTCATTGCGTGGAACACGGCGCGCAGATCGTCGATATCAACATGGGTTGTCCGGCGAAGAAGGTGTGCTCGCGCGATGCGGGCTCGGCCTTGATGCGCGACGAATCCCTGGTCGCCGAAATATGTCGCGCCGTGGTCTCGGCCGTCGAGGTTCCGGTGACGCTCAAGATTCGCACCGGTTGGGCGCGTGCGCATCGTAATGCCGTGGCTGTGGCGCGATTGGCCGAAGATGCCGGTATCGCCGCGCTGTCGGTGCACGGGCGTACCCGGGAAGACCTTTATCGCGGTGAGGCGGAGTACGCCACGATCGCCGCCGTGAAGCGGGCGGTATCGATTCCGGTGCTGGCCAATGGCGATGTCGATTCGCCGGACAAGGCGCTTGCGGTGCTGCGCGCCACCGGCGCGGACGGTCTGATGATCGGCCGTGCGGCGCAGGGGCGGCCGTGGATCTTCGGCGAGATCGCAGAGTTTCTGCGTAGCGGGCGAGGTCTCCCGTCGCCCTCGGCCGATCAGGTTCGTGCGGTGTTGCTGCGTCACGTGTCGCAGTTGCACGAGTTCTACGGCGAAGGCCGCGGCGTACGCGTGGCGCGCAAGCACATCCGCTGGTATTGCCAGGATCATTCCGGACGTGAGTGTTTCTGGAAGCGGGTGTCGCGCCTGGAGTCTGCATCGGCGCAGCTCGATGCGATCGAAGCGGAATTTGCGGCGCCCGAGCCCTTGGCGCTGGCCGGCTGAAACGAAAAGGCGGCCCGCAGGCCGCCTTTTCGTCATACCGTCGCCGGCCGCGCTCAGATGCGCGCTTCGATGCCGAACTCGGAGAAGCCCTTCTTCTCGAAGTTGGCGCGGAACATGTCGCGCAACTTCATCGCCGCCTGATCATAGGCATCTCGGTCGCCCCAGGTGTTGCGCGGATTGAGCATCTCGCTCGGTACGTCCGGGCAGGTCTTGGGCATCTTCAGGTTGAGGATCGGATGCACCTCGCAGTCCACCGCGTCGAGCTGCCCGTTCAGCGCGGCATTGAGCAGCGCGCGCGTCAGCTTGATCGAAATGCGCTTGCCGATACCGTAGGGGCCGCCGGTCCAGCCGGTGTTGAGCAGAATGCAGCGCGCCTGATGCTTCTGCATTTTGGTGGCCAGCAGCTTGGCGTACACGTTCGGCTTGTGCGACATGAACGGGCCGCCGAAGCAGGCCGAGAACGTTGGCTGCGGTTCGGTGACGCCGACTTCGGTGCCGGCCACGCGTGAGGTGAAGCCCGAGACGAAGTGGTACATCACGTCCTTGGGCTCCAGGATCGAGATCGGCGGCAGCACGCCGAAGGCATCCGCCGTCAGCAGCACGATGGTCTGCGGGTGCGGCCCCTGGCCGTTCGGCATCACATTCGGATTGGCCTCCAGCGGGTACGAGAAGCGCGTGTTTTCGGCGATGGAATTGTCGGTCAGGTCCAGCTCGTCGGGATGGCATTCGGCCATCGTCCTGCCGGGCAGCGGCGGCACGTTTTCAATGATGGTGCCGGGCTTGGACAGCGCCGCCGCGATCACGGGTTCGGCTTCCTTGTCGAGGTCGATCAGCTTGGCATAGCAGCCGTCTTCGAGGTTGCACAGGCCGTTGTCGGACCAGATTGTTTCATCGTCGCCGATCAGACGACGCTCGGGATCGGCCGACAGCGTGGTCTTGCCGGTGCCGGACAAGCCGAACAGAATCGCTGCATCGTCCTTGGCGCCGACGTTGGCGGAGCAGTGCATCGACAGACGGCCTTCGTTCGGCATCAGGAAATTGCCAACCGTGAAAATGGTCTTCTTGACCACGCCACAGTAGTCGGCGCGCCCGGCGACCAGACAGATACGGTTCTTGATGTCGATGATCACGGCGGCTTCGGAACGGCTGCCGTCGCGTTCTGGTTCGCAGAAGAAACTCGGCACGTTGAGCATGGTCCAGCGCCGCGCCTCGACGTCCTTCACGCCGTCGAGGTTTTTCGGGAACATGTTGTGCGCGAACATCGCATGGGTGGCGTACTCGCCGACGAAGCGGTACGGCACGGCGAAGTCCGGGTCGGAGCCCATGAACACGTCTTTGACATACAGCGTGGACTGCTTGGCGTTGACGTGCTCGACGACGCGCTTCAGCAGCCCTTCGTATTTGTCCGGATCGTAGGTATTGAGGTCGGGCTTGAACCAGACCTCGTCGGCGAGGCCGGGCCATTGCACGGCGTAGGTGTCCTTGGTGCGGCGGCCGGTGCAGTCCGGGTCGGTGTAGTAGACCAGCGGGCCTTTGTCGCCAAGGCTTGTGGCATAGGCCTTCTGCTCATCGGAAGGGCCATCGGAGCGCACGCGACCGCGGTCGTTGGCGATGGCTTCGGCAAAGAGTTCCTCCTTGCTCAGATTGTCCTTATAGTGGACGGTCGTCAGCCCGAACAGCGTTTCGAGATCGGCCTTTAAGCTCATGCGGAGGTCCTCGGGAATCAAAAAGAAGCGGGGGCCGCGCAAAAAATCGGCGGCAAATAGTCGGCTAGGATAGTTCGTGGCGAAATGGCACAGCAAGTCCGTCCGCCGGCAATTCTCGCCGATTGTGGCTAGGGCTGAATGACGCTGCGCTGTACGCGGAAGGCCCGTTGGGCGAGAATCAGGCCGTGAACAGACGCCATCAGCTTTGGGTTTTCGTCGCCAGTGCCGCGCTCTCCAGCGCGGCCACCGCGCAGATTGCGCCGGGCTCCACGGAGCAATACGGCGATCGTACACGCGGCCAATTCGGCGATCCCGCCGACGGCAATTTCGGCGACCCATCCAAGGGGTTCTTCGGTGGCCGTTTCCCGGCCGAACCACCGTGGGAACCGCGCCCGCCCTCCGATACCAGTGCCGTGGACAGTGCGCCTTATGTGGTGCTGCCGGGGCCTTCGGACCCGCGTACCGACCGTATCGACCGGCCGCCGGAGCGTGACCCGCGCGCGGACGGACCGTAGCGCCTCCGACGGCAGCGGCTATTCGATCTCCTTGGGCAATTTGAAGCCGCTGACCGACTGACGCAGCTTTTCCGACAGCACATTGAGTTCACCGACCGCTTCGGCGGTCCTCGCGGCGGAGCCGGAGGTTTCCGTCGCGATCTCGCGGACCACCTGCATGGTTCCTGAAACCACCTGAGCTTCGGCCGACTGTGCGCGCGCCGCCCGCGCGATTTCGCTCATCAGACGCGACAGTTCCTGCGAGGTCGATTCCATCTGGGTCAGCGCCTGACCGGCCTCCTCGGCGGCGCGGGCGCTGCCGACCACGTTGCCGGTGGAGCGCTCCATCGAGATGATGGCCTCATTGGTATCGGCCTGAATCGTCTTGACCAGGGTTTCGATCTGACGCGTTGCACTGGCGGCACGTTCGGCGAGCCGCTGGACCTCGTCGGCGACCACGGCGAAGCCGCGCCCGGCCTCACCGGCCATCGCCGCCTGAATCGAGGCGTTCAGTGCCAGCGTGTTGGTCTGTTCGGCGATGTCGTTGATCAGCTCGGTAATGTTGCCGATTTCCTGCGAGGACTCGCCGAGGCGTTTGATGCGCTTGGAGGTGTCCTGAATCTGTTCGCGCAGCGCGGCCATGCCCTGGATCGTGCGGCCGACCGTGGTGGCCCCGTTGTGCGCGACCTCGACCGAAGTCTGCGCCTGCGCCGAGACCTGTTCGGCGCGGCCGGCCACCTGCGACAGCGAGTCGCTCATTCGCGCGACGACGCTGCTGGCACTGGCGATCTCCCGGGTCTGGCGCTCGGAGGCGGCGTTCATGCGCCGCGCGGTTTCCTGGGTGCTGCTGGCGGCGGCCGCGATCTCCACCGAGGTATTGGTGATCGTGCCGACCAGCGATCGCATGTTGACCACGGTGTAGTTGATCGAGTCGGCGATGGCGCCGGTGAAGTCCTCGGTCACCGTCACGTCGACCGTGAGGTCGCCGTCGGCGAGGTTGGTGATTTCGTCGAGCAGTTCGAGAATCGCCTGCTGCTGCCTGGCGTCGCGGACGTCGGCGCGAGATGAGCGTCGGCGCACTGCCTCGAGGAACAGATAGACAAAAAGCGCCAGCAGCGCCAGCGCCGCGGCACCGGCTGCGTACGACAGAGTGGGCGGCCCGCTGTTGCGCTCGACTTCCTGGAGCACGCCCTGCTGCACGACGTTGGCGGCGCGTACCATGGGTTCCACCTGCCCAAGGAAGCTGGCGGCGGCGGCATTGAAGGCCGACAGTGCCGGCGCGTTGTCGACGATCAGATCGACCTGCGAGATCAGTGTGTCGAACTGTGTTGCCGCGGCGCTGGCCTGGGCGGCGGCATCGCCGCTGAGCCCGGCCTCGGCCAGCGCACGATGGCTGCGCAGGAACTCGTCGGAAAGGCTTTGCAGCGTCTGCACCAGCGGCGTGGTATCGACCGCGATGTCGGTGATGCCGCGCGCGGCCACGGCCATGCGCTCCAGACGCACCAGCTGGATCGTCGCGACCACGCTGCTGTTGGCGCTGCGTTGGCGCAGTTCGCCGACCAGCTGCTCGTAACTCGGCTTGAGCTGATCGAGCGTGGAGATCAACGAATTGGCGGCGTCAGCGGTGATGCGATAGGTGCCAAGGGTGCTTGCCAGGGTCGAGATCGTGGGGCTGATTTCGCTCCAGCTGGCGACGAGGCGGTCCACATCCGCTTGGAATTCATCGGAGATCGGTGCGATCCCGATCGAGGCGTCGCCCTCGCGCAGCGTCTGACTGAAATACTCGAAATCATTGCCAAGCGCCGTCAGCACGCGGCCATTCGGCTCAAAGCCTTGAGTGGTCTCGCGGGAAACCTGCGTCAGCGAGTCCGAAAAGCGTTCGATGCCGGCCGCCAGTCCGCGCCAGCCGTCGATGCGCGCGACCCGCTGCTGATAAACGAACAGACCAGCCACGGCGGTCGCGAGCGCGACCAGGGCCAGGACTAGAACCAGGGTCTCGCGTCCCGAAACGGCGGACACCAGTCCGCGGGCTTGCTTCGCCATGATGATCTCTAGATTTTTATCCGGGCGGTGTGTCTCGCCGTGATTGCGCTGCGATACGGTGTGAGCCTCAGTGACCCAGCACGTCGCCGACCTTGGACAGCAGCTCGGAATCGCGCAAGGGTTTGACGATGTAGTCCCTGGCGCCCTGGCGCATCGCCCAAAGCCGGTCCGTTTCCTGACTTTTGCTGCTGACCACGATGATCGGAATGTGCGCGGTGTCCGGGCTCTTGGACAGCGTACGTGTGGCCTGGAAGCCGTTGACGCCCGGCATCACCACATCCATCACGATGCAATCCGGATGCCGCTCACGGACCTGCGTGATCGCATCCTGGCCGCCGCTGGCCTCGATCACTTCGTGTCCGGCCTTGGACAACACAGTCTTCAGGTAAGCGACATCTGTAGGCGAATCGTCGACGACAAGTATCCGTGCCATATCCCCAATCTCCCCAATCACTTGGCGACGCAAGTTGGTCGAAACTATACACGCTAAACGGCAACGATAGTCTGCACCGAACGGTGCTGCGAATCGGGAGCTGCCGAAGTCTACCTTTCGAAAACGCGACGTCCCGAGAACCAGGTTCCGAGCACCCGGCCGCGCAGGCTGCGTCCCAGAAACGGCGTATTGCGGCCGCGGCTGAGCAGGGTCTGCGGACCGACGTCCCAGCGGGCCTGCGGGTCGAGCAGAACGAAGTCGGCGCGTGCGCCGGGCGTGAGCGAACCGCTGGCGCGGCGCAGAATTCGCGCGGGCCCCGATGTCAGCCGCGCCACCAGATCGATCGGCTCGATCACGCCCTGGTCGATCAGCCCCAGTCCCAGCGACAGCAGCGTGTCGAGGCCCGAGATTCCGGGTTCGGTCAAGGGGAACGGATTGGTCTTGGCGTCGCCTTCATGCGGCTGATGGTCCGAGCAGATCGCGCCGATGGCACCCGAGGCGACCGCGTGGCGCAGCGCTTCGCGATCGTCCGCTTCGCGCAGTGGCGGAATCACGTGACAGTGCGGGTCGAAACCTTCGAGATCGGCATCGCTCAACCACAGCGCGTGCATCGCCACGTCGGCGGTGACCGGCAATCCTGCGGACTGCGCCTGGATCAGCATGGTCGCGGCGCGGGCCGATGACAGACGCCCGAAATGCAGGCGTGCCCCCGTGGTTTCGGCCAGCGCCAGCCATTGCGCCATCGCGGTGGTTTCGGCCGCGACAGGAATTGCCGGCAGGCCCAGGCGCGTGGCCACCGCGCCTTCATGCGCGCAACCATTGCCGGCAAGCGCGCCCGACATCGGCACGATATGCACGCTCAGGTCCAGGGTCGCGGCGTATTCGAGCGCGCGGCGCATCAGCAGGCTGTCGTCGAGCGGCGCCGTCGCCTGACTCACGCCGACGCAACCGGCCGCCGACAGCGCCGCCATCTCGGCCAATACCCGGCCTTCGAGACCGCGCGTCAGCGCGCCCAGGGGCAGCAGCTCGAAATCGCCGAGCTCCGCAACCCGTGAGCGCAGCCAGTCGAGCACGGCCGGGGAATCGATCGCCGGGCGGGTATCCGGTGGCAGCACCAGTGTGGTGATGCCACCGGCCAGCGCGGCGCGCGATTCCGAACGCAGCGTGCCCTTGCCGGACTGCCCCGGTTCGCGCAGGCGCCCAGCCAGGTCGATCAGGCCCGGCATCAGCCATCGGCCTTCGGCGCCCAGCGTCTGATCGAAGTCGCCACCAGGACGCAGCCGTCCGCAGCTTTCGATGCGTCCCTCACGCACCGAGACGAAGCCTTCGCCGTCGAAGCCATTGGCCGGGTCGATGATGCGTGCGCCGCAGATCAGCAGGCTGGAGCCGTTCATGCGTCAGCACCCTGCGCGCTGTCGCGCAGACCGGCGGCGGTACTTCCTCGCGCGCCCAGAATCATCGCCATCACCGCCATGCGCACCGCAATGCCATGCTCGACCTGCTGGAGGATCAGCGAGCGCGGGCCGTAAGCCACATCACCTTCGATCTCGACGCCACGATTGATCGGGCCGGGGTGCATCACCAGCGCCTCGGGTTTGAGGCGGTCGAGACGCGCCTGGGTGAGCCCGTACAAACGATGGAATTCTCCGGGCGAAGCCAGGAAGTAGCCGGACATGCGTTCGCGCTGCAGGCGCAGCAGCATCACCACATCCACATCGTCCAGGCCGGCATCGAGATCGTGGTACGGCGCGGCGCCCATGGCTTCGATGCCGGTCGGGATCAGAGTGCGCGGACCGATTACGCGGATTTCCCTGGCACCGAGGATGCGCAGCGCGTGGATGTCCGAGCGCGCGACACGCGAATGCAGGATGTCGCCGATGATCGCAACCTTGAGCTGACCGAAATCCGGGCGATGGCGACGGATCGTGAACATGTCCAGCAGTGCCTGTGTCGGATGCGCATGGCGTCCGTCTCCGGCATTGAGGATCGCCACGCCCGGCGTGGCGTGCTGTGCGAAGAAATGCGCTGCGCCGCTGGCGTCGTGGCGCACCACGAACATGTCCACCTGCATCGCCTGCAGCGTGGCCAGGGTGTCGAGCAGGGTTTCACCCTTGGTGGTGCTGCTGCTTGAAGCCTGGATGTTGAGCACGTCGGCGGACAGTCGCTTGGCCGCCAGTTCGAAGGTGGTGCGCGTACGCGTACTGGCCTCGAAGAACAGGTTCATCACGGTGCGGCCACGCAGCAGCGGCACCTTCTTGATCGTGGATTCACCGACCGAGGACAGCGACTCCGCGGTATCCAGAATCTCGCTCAGCAGAGCCTGGGGCAGGCCCTCGATCGTCAGCAGGTGGCGCAGCCGGCCGTGTTCGTCGACTTGCAGGCTCATGCCGGCACCTCGATCACGCGCAGTGCATCGGGTGCCAGTGTCAGCTTGTGCCCGGCGGAGGCTTCCAGCGTGCGACCGGTGAGGTCCGCCGTGATCGGCAGTTCGCGGCCGGCTCGTTCCAGCAGCGTGACCAGCAGCACGCGCCGAGGGCGCCCCAGGTCGAACAGGGCATTCATCGCCGCGCGCGCCGTGCGCCCGGTGTGCAGCACATCGTCCACCAGCACCACGCAATGACCGTCCAGACTGAGCGGCATGCGCGAGGGCCGCGAGGCATGCAGGCCGCGTTCGCCGAAATCGTCACGGTAGAAATTGGCATCCAGTTCACCGCGTTCGATGGACTTCGCCAGGGACCCGGGCAGGCGTTGATACAAGGCTTCGGCGACCCGCACGCCGCCGGTTTCGAGTCCGACCCAGGTGATCGGCGCCTTTTCCCCGGTCAGGTGAATCACCAGCGCCTGCGCCATCTCATCGAGACAAGCGCTCAGCTCGGCGGTATCGATCAGGACGGTGGCGGACGCGGTGTTCAGGCCGGCGTTGAAGGAATCGGAGTCTGGTTCAACCATTGTTCGAGAATCAGGCAGGCGGCAACCGCGTCGATTTCGCTGGGGGCGCCTGCACGCCGACGCCCCTCGGCTTTGCGTAGTCTGATCGTTGTTTCGGCGGCAAGCGAGCTGTGTCGTTCATCACAGGTGTGAACCGGCAGACCGCTGCGCTTGCGCAGCGTCGCGGCGAACTGCAGGGCGCGTGTGGTCACGGGCTGGGTCTCGCCGTCGGCGGTCAGCGGCAGGCCGACGACACAGGCGCTCGGACGCCATTGCTCGATCAGGCCGATGATGCGCGGCCAGTCCTGAGCCAGGGTGGCCAGCGGGCGGGCACTGCGTGTGAACGTTTCACCGACGGCGACGCCGATGCGTTTGTCGCCGTAGTCGAAGCCCAGCACGGTTCCGCTCACGCGTGTCCGGCCTGGTCGCTGAGCTGGGTCACGTCCACGCCGAGCAGACGCGTCGCCGCCAGCCAACGGTCGACCGCCGGAGTGTGAAACAGGATGGCCTTGTCCACCGGCGTGTTGAGCCAGGCGTTGCCGAGAATCTCCTCCTCAAGCTGTCCGGCGTCCCAGCCGGCATAGCCGAGCGCGACGATGAACTCGGAGGGTCCATTGCCCTCGGTCATCGCCTTGAGAATGTCGCGTGAGGTGGTGATGTAGAGATCCTCTGCGATGCGCATCGAGGACTCCCAGGCGCCAGGCTGGCGATGCACCACGAAGCCGCGTTCCGGCTGGACCGGGCCACCCCAGAACACTTGGGTGTCCACGCCGGACAAGGCGCCGGCTTCCAGGCCCATGTGAGAGATCATGTCCCTGAGCTTGAGCTCGGTCGGTCGATTGACGATCAGCCCCAGCGCGCCCTCGTCGTTGTGCTCGCACAACAGCGTGACGGAATGATTGAAGTTCTCGTCATCGAGGCCCGGCATGGCAACGAGGAACTGGTTGCTGAAGTAGGGCGCTTCCATGTGCCAAGTATCCGCGTCGCGGCGACGGGGAACAAGCCGGACACGCCGCGCGGCCTATCGCGGAGCTTCGTCGCCGGCAGCCGACGGTGCAAGCGGCGGCAGGCGTGCCAGTATCCGCGAGGCGATCCAGCCGGTCACGGTGCCGAACAGCAGCGCCGCGCCCAGCAGAAGAGGCAGCAGCCGCAGCAGGCCGGGGTGCGGAATGAACAGGCGATAGGCGACGAAGAACTGCCCGCTCATGTGGGCCAGTGCGGCCAGCACCGACAGGCCTATGGCCGACAGTCGCGCAGCCGGCATCACACGGTTCCAGCCAGCGCCCAGGCACAGCGCCAGTATCGACAGCGTGGCGCCGCTGGCGGACAGCCAGAAGCTGGGCGTCATCAGGCTGCCGACCAGCAGGCTGCCGACCAGCACGCGCAGTGCGCCGACCCAGATCGCTGCGCGCAGGCCGTGGCGCAGCAGCACGATCAGCGTGACCGCGTTGGCCAGGCCGGGTTTGATGCCGGGCACCGGACTCGGGAAGCTCGCTTCGAGAATATGAATGGCGATCGCCAGTGCCGCGAACCAGGCAATCAGTCGGTCCTGCTGGTCCGGGACGGCATTCATGCTGGCCGCCGACTTCACTGGCTCACCGCATCGATCTCGGGCGCGCCGTGGCCGAGCAGGGCGATCGTCACACGGTTCGGCAGACAGGCCGTGGCATCGCCAGACATTGACAGCCAGCCGCTGTGGATGCACACCTTGTTGCGGCAGGGGCTGCTGACGAAGCGGATGCGTCCGTCCTCGATTTCCAGTATCGAGGTGCCGAGCGCGCCGTGCACCTCGATGTGTCGCTGCGCGTCCAGCGAATACACCTGCGGCGCCCCGTCGCCGACCTGCACTTCGACACGGTCGGCCACGGTCCTGGGTTGCCAGTAGGCGCCGGCGGCCACACCCACCAGCAGCGCGGCCAGCACGATCACGACCCGGTCCGCGCCGGTCACGGCACCACTTCGAGTGGCGGCTTTGCGGGCAGGGTGATCCGTGCGGCGAGTGTCTGCGTGGCTTGCAGCGCGCCGTCCGCTTTCACGATCAGGCTCTGTCCGACGCCGAGCTTGCGCGCGGTATCGCGCCAGTGCCCGGGGCCAGCCACGAACAGGGCGGTCGAGGCGGCATCCGCCAGTGTGCCGTCGGCGGACAGCACCGACACCGCCTGCAGGCCCTGAGCCGGTCGACCATCGCGCGGATCGAGAATGTGGTGATAGCGCCTGCCCTGGTATTCGAAATAGCGCTCGTAGTCGCCGCTGGTCACCAGGTTTTCGTTGTCCGGTTCCACGATCGCGAGCAGACGACCGATTTCGGGTCTAGGATGTCGCACGGCGATGCGCCAGGCGCGGTCGCCGCGCCGGCCCTGGGTGCGGACATTGCCGCCGGCATTGATCATGAAATTTTCAATGCCGGCCGCCAGCAGGCGTTCCCCCACCTGATCCACCGCATAGCCCTTGGCGATCGCGCCGAAGTCCAGCACGACGCCCGGCGCCGGGCCGTAGCAGTCCTGCTCCGCTTCGCCGGAACCGGGGCAGGCCTGCAGCGATTCGGGTGCTTCGCGCAGCGCTGCCAACGCGGTGTCGATCTCGGCCTGAGGCGGTGGTGATTCGCGGTAATGCGCCTCGTCGTCGAAGCCCCAGACACGCACCAGCGCACCGATTCTGGGATCGAACAGACCGCCGCTGATTCGGTGGATCTCGAACGCACGCCGGAACAGCGGCAGCATGTCCTGCGGCACGCGAATGCTGTCACCAGCGACGAGTTCGGCGTTGAGCCGGCCCAGCGTGCCGTCGCCAAAGGCACGCCATCGCGTATCGAAGTCGGCGAGTTGCTGAGCCACCTGGTCGAACGCCCGTTGCACGCGCGTCTGCAGGGCCGGATCCTCGGCGTAGGCGCTGAGCGTGACCCAGGTGCCGAGCACCGGCAGATTGCGTTCGACCAGTTCGGTCTCACGGGCGTCCTGCGGCGGCGGTCGCAGCGCCAGCCAGCTCAGCAGCGCCAGCAGCGCGGCACCGACCAGGATCCGTCTCAGCAGCATGCGGCCATGGCGTCTTCGAATGCCCGGATCGCGCGTCCGCCCAGATCCTCGCCGGTTTCGCGCTCGATCTCGCGCAGGCAGGTCGGACTGGTCACGTTGATCTCGGTGAGGTAGTCGCCGATCACGTCCAGGCCCACGAACAGCAGGCCGCGCTTCTTCAGTTCCGGGCCGACCTGCGCCGCCAGCCAGCGGTCGCGTTCGCTCAGCGGCTGCACCACGCCGCGTCCACCGGCGGCGAGGTTGCCGCGCACCTCGCCGACACTCGGAATGCGTGCCAGCGCGTAGTCCACCGGCTCGCCGCCGATCATCAGGATGCGCTTGTCGCCGGCGAGAATCTCGGGGAGATAGCGCTGCGCCATCAGCGAGCGCCGGCCCATCTCGCTGAGCGTTTCGACAACGGCGCCGATGTTGAGGCCGTCCTTGCCGATGCGGAACACGCCGGCGCCGCCCATGCCATCCAGCGGCTTGATCACGATGTCGCCCTGCTCCGCATGGAACGCACGAATCCGGGCCGGATCGCGCGTCACCAGGGTTGGCGCCGTGCACTGCGGAAACCAGGCGAGAAATCCCTTTTCGTTGCAGTCGCGCAGCGAGTCCGGCCGGTTGACGATAAATGCGCCCTCGGTCGACGCGCGCTCCAGCCAGTAGGTGGCGTAGATGTATTCCAGGTCGAACGGCGGATCCTTGCGCATCAGCACCATGTCGAAGTCGCCGAGCGCCGTGTCGGCCGCTTCGCCGGTGTAGTCGTACCAATCGTCCTTGCCGTCCTGAACCGTCAGCGGCCGAGTGCTTGCCGCGACGCGACCGTCGCGCAGATACAGGTCCGGCAGCTCCAGGTAGTGCAGCGACCAGCCGCGTCGCTGGGCGGCCAGCATCAGCGCCAGAGTGGTGTCCTTGTACGGCTTGATCGACCCGATCGGGTCCATGATCACAGCCAGTCGTTTGCTCATCGAGTGAAGTTCCAATCGGGCGCGGCGGTGACGGATGCCGCCGCGCGCTGCGTGCGGGTTCAGTCGCCCTGATGGGCCCGAGCGATCTCGCGCGCGGCCGCCAGCAGCGCCAGCCGTGCGACCACGCCATAGGCGTAGAACTTGTTGGGTTGGGCATCCGGGTCGCGCGAGGGGTCTGGCCGGGTGCAGGATTCCGAAAAGGCCAGCATCTGAAAGCGCGCGCCGGGTGCGTTGAGGTTCTCGTTGCGGCCACGACCATCATGCACCCGGTAGAAGCCGCCGACCACGTAGTGATCGATCATGTAGATCACCGGTTCGGCGCTGTCGGCCGGGTCGTTCCAGGTCTCGAAGGTGTAGACGCCTTCCTGGATGATCGCGCCGCTGACTTCGCGGCCATCCTTGGCGGAGGCCATTTTCTTGCGCGCATTGCGGTTGAGGCTGAGCACGTCGTCGGTGCTCTTGACCGTCATCACACCCATGCCGTAGGTGCCGGCTTCGGCCTTGACGATGACAAAGGGCTCTTCCTCGATGCCGTATACGCTGTACTTGGCGGTGATGTCCTCGAGCAGCATTTCCACGTTGCTGACCAGGCATTCCTCGCCTTCGCGCTTCATGAAGTTGATCTTGCCGCAGTTGCGGAACAGCGGATCGACCAGCCAGGAGTCGATGCCGATCAGTTCGGCGAACTCGGCGGCCACCTGCTGGTAGAGGCCGAAATGGTCCGACTTGAGGCGATTGCTCCAGCCCAGAATCGCCGGGGGCGTGACCGGCTGCCGGATCGCTTCGAGGATCGCAGGGCGGCCACCCGAGAGGTCGTTGTTGAGCACTACGGCGCACGGCGAGAAGCGATCCTCGCCTTCGCCGACATAGACCTCGTCGCCGCTGCGGCGCAGCGGTTCCAGGCGCAGCGTCCGGCCCGATTCCAGATCGTCGATGATCTGGTCCTGCTCCAGGTCCGGCATCGTCGAACCGATGCGCACATGGAAGCCGGCCTTGGCGATCAGATCGACCAGCGCCGCCAGACTTTCCAGATAGAAGCGATTGCGCGTGTGGTTCTCGGGCACCACCAGGATGCCGGCGGCGGTCGGGCAGATGCGTTCGATCGCGGACTGCAGCGCGTGTATGCACAGCGGATCGAAATCCGGATTGAGGTTGTTGAAGCCGGCCGGGAACAGGTTGGTATCGACCGGCGCCAGCTTGAAGCCGGCATTGCGCAGGTCGACCGAGGCGTAGAACGGTGCGGGCGTCTCCAGCCACTGACGGCGAAACCAGGTTTCGATATCGGCCTGACGCTCCAGCAGCTTGGCTTCGAGCTTCAATACGGGCCCGACGGGCGCGGTACATAGATTGGGAACGGTGCTGGTCATCGGCGGCATCCGTGGAGGGATGCCAATGTTAGCGCAGGCGCCGATGCGGCGATGTATGTGAAGCGTTCGGGGAGTGTGCTACAAAGTGCCGAAAGGCGCTTGCAGGCGTGGAGTACTTGAAATCACAAAGGGGACGGTGATCCGGCGCATTGGAACGCACGCTCACCGGCTCGACAACGGCCGCCGTCCTCGACCGCGCGGTCGGCGGGTCAATCGGGGAATCCGGGAGTTTGATGCGTGTCCGCCAAAGTCATGGTGATTGATGACAGTCAGACCATTCGGCGCACGGCCGAAACCTTGCTGTCCAGGGAGGGATATACCGTTGTCACAGCTCAGGACGGGTTCGAGGCGCTGGCGATGATCGCCGCCCATCGGCCGGACATCGTGTTCATCGACATCATGATGCCGCGTCTGGATGGTTATCAGGCCTGTGCCCTGATCAAAGGCAATCCGAAGTTCCGGTCCACGCCGGTGATCATGCTGTCGTCCAAGGATGGCCTGTTCGACCGTGCGCGCGGCCGCATCGTCGGTTCCGACGAATATCTCACCAAGCCGTTCACGCGCGACGACCTGCTCGGGGCCGTTCGTGCGCATGTGCGCGCCAGCGGATAAAGCCGGACGTGTCGGGGGACCTCAGGGAACTGCGTGGCGATCCGTTCGGCCTGTTGGCCGAACTGGACCGGCGTTTGCGCGCCATACGCCAGGAGGGCGCCTCGGGCGAGGCCGAATGGGAGGGGCTCGGTGTACGTGTCGGCTCCCTGTGGTGCGCCCTGCCGCGCGCCGATGTCCGCGAGGTGGTCACACCGCCGCCGCTGACGCGGGTGCCGGGCGCACGGCCCTGGCTGATCGGGCTGGCCAACGTGCGCGGCAAGCTGTTGCCGGTGTTCGACCTTGCGGTGCTCGCTGGCCTGCCGGCAGAGGAAGACACGCGCCGCGCGCGGGTGCTGGTGTTCAACTCCGATCAATTGCCGGCGGGATTCCTGGTCGGTGAAGTCGTCGGACACCGCCAGTTCGCGGTCGAGGACCAGGCGCCGCATCGCCTGCAGATTTTGAGCGGATCCGACTTCTCCAACTGGCTGCTCGGTGCCTTCGAGCGTGATGCTAAGGTCTGGCAGGTGCTGAGTCTGCATCGCCTGGTGGCGTCCGAGCAGTTCGTGAGAACGGCGGAATAAGCATGATCGCAAGCCGTCCAAGCCTGGCATCCGGCCTGCATTGGGTACGCCCGGAGATCGAGGCCTGCCTTCAGCGGGTACGAACCCAGCTCGAAAACGCGATGGAGAGCGCCGATGAGCGCGCCGGCCTATTGGCGGCTGTCGCCGAGTTGCGCCAGGTGCTGGGCACCACCTCGCTGATCCAGTGCGCGGGCGCATCGATTCTCGCCGAGGAGATGCTGGCGACCACGCAGCGCTTGAGTGAAGACGCGATTTCCGATCGCGAAACGGCCTGTGGCGCCGTGCTCGGTGCAACCCTGCAGCTTGCGGACTATCTGGATGCCTTGTCCGGTGGCGCCGAGGATTGCGTGCTGGTCCTGCAAGCGCTGATCAACGAATTGCGGCTGACGCGTGGCGTCGCCGTGCTGACCGAAGCCGAGCTGTTCGCGGCACAGATGAGGCTGATCGGTGTCGAGCTGCCCTTGCCGGGTGGCCGCGACGTGCAAACCGCCGGTATGACCGCCGCCAAGCTGCTGCCGGCCGCGCAGCAGTCGATGCTGCAGTGGCTCAAGGACGACGATATCCGCACCGCCGTGGCGCGTCTCGGCAAGGTCGCCGAGCACCTGAGGCAGGGCGCCACCGTGCCGGCGGCCGCGCAACTGTGGCGCATCGTCGCCGGCGTGGCCGAAGCGGTGCTCGGCCAGGGTCTCGAAGATTCGCTGGAGGTGAAGCGTCTCTGCGGCCGGGCCGTGCAGCAGATCAAGCGCACCGTCGAAATCGGCGAGGACGCGGCCGCCGCGCAGTTCGACGAACTGGCCTATCAACTGTTGTTTCATGTCGGCCGTTCGCGTGCGCGCGGGGCGCGCGTGACCTTCCTGCGTCGCGCCTTTGCGCTGGACCAGCGGCTGCCGTCGAGTTCCGCGCTGGAGGCGATGGCGCGCAAGCTGCGCGGGCCCAACACCCGCTTGCTGCAGAAACTGTCCGACGAAATTCGCGCCGACCTGGCCAAGGTCAAGGACACCATCGACCTGGTGGTGCGCGCTGGCGAGCGTGCCAGCGTCGATCTGTCGCAGACCGCAGCGCAGTTGCGCGGCATTGCCAACACCCTGGGCATGCTTGGTCTGGTGACGCTGCAGCGCGTTGCGCAGAACCAGTCCGACGCGGTGGTGCGTCTGCGTTCGGCCGATGGCGCGGGCGCCGGTTTGTGGATGGATGTCGCTACGGCGCTGTTGCGTATCGAAAATTCCTTGGACGCCGCCTTGTTCCGTCAACTGCGGCGCAGCGATCCGGAGCTGGCATCGGCGTCGCAGTACGACGAAGGCACGCCACCATCCGCGGATTTCGACGAAGGTTTCGGTGCGCTGCTGCGGGAATCGCTGGTCAATCTTTCGAAGTTCAAGAATGCCGCCGACCTCGCGCTGCGGCAGGGCTCGCGTGATGGTCTGCCCTCGGCGCAGACCCTGCTCGGGGAGATTCGGGCAGGATTGAGAATTCTCGACGATGAGCGTGCCGCCGGCCTGATCGGCGAACTGTTGCGCTATGTCGAGCAGGACGGATTCCCCGCCGGGATTCTGGTGCAGGCCCAGGCCGAACGCTTTGCCGACGCGGTGGCGTGCACGGAGTTCTACCTGGAGGCTTTGCAGTCGCGCTCGCCGGACAGCGCGCGTCTGCGGGACGATCTGGCCGCCTACATCGAGCGCCTGGAATTCGCCGATGGCGCCGCCGACACCGACCAGGCGGAGCTTGAGTCATCACCGTTAGTTGCGTCGCAGGTGCTCGATGAGGTCGACCCCGAGATTCGCGAGGTTTTCGTCCAGGAAGCGGGCGAAGTGCTCGAAACCCTGCGCAGCCAGCTTGCGCCGTGGCAGCGCGAACCGGGTGACGTGGCCCACTTGTTGGAAGTGCGGCGAGCCTTTCACACACTCAAGGGCAGCGGCCGCATGGTCGGCGCCGATCTCATCGGCGACTATGGATGGGCCTGCGAGAACCTGCTGAATCGATGTCGTGACGGCGAAATGAAGGTCGACAGTGAAGTGCTGGACCTGATCGCTCGCGCTGTCACGCTGTTGCCCGAGTTGATCCACAGTTTCCGTGAACAGCGCGAGCCGCCTGCTACGGCGGCGGAGCTGATCGCCGCTGCGCAGGAGCTGACCGAGCGTGCGGTCAATGATGCTGCTGCGATGCGCTCGGTGTTTCACGACGACGCGCGCAGGCACCTGCAGCGAGTGCAGAACTGGATGGATCAGCAGGACGCCGATGCCGGCGCCCACACGGTGGATCCCGAAGTCGTCCGGGCGCTGCATACCTTGCGCGGCAGCGCGGCGGTGGTCGGTTACGGCGCGATCAGCCAGCTCGCCGGCTTACTCGAACGAGGCCTTGATTTCACTGGTCTTGGTGCCAGCGAACAGCCGGTGGAGCGCCTCAAGCTGATCGCCGATGCGGTGCTTCAGCTCGGACAATGGCTGGATCAGCAGCCCCCTGCGCCGGCCGAAGCCGCGTTGCCATGGCAGTCTCGCGTCATCGACATACTCGGCATGCCGAGCGAAGTCGCTGACGGTGAGCCTGACGATCAGCAGTTGGCCGAGCTGTTCACGCACGAAGTGTTCGATTGCCTGCAACAGATCGAGGCATGCATCGAAGCCTGGCGCCAGCAGCCCGATGCCGCACACCACGCGGCTCAGGCAGCCGCCCTGTTTCGCACCGTGCGCGACGCCGCGCAGGCGGCGCACAGCTCCGCGCTGGAATCGGCGGCGACGGCATTCGAGGCCCGACTCGGACACGCGGAGTTTCGCGAGGCCCGCAAATCGCGACGCGATGCGCCGTTCTTCAGTGCCGTCAGCGAAGCGATCGAAGGGATCTATCAGTTGCTCGATGCAATTCGCGACGGTCGAGCGCCGGATCGTGACGACGCTCTGATCGGGCGGATCCAGGCACTGGGCGGCAGCGCGATCGAGATCGAAGAAGCCACGTCCGTCGCCGATGAGGCCGGGGCCGATGCCCCGTTCGAAGCGGTGCCGGTCGGTGATCGCGATCCGGCGCTGACGGACATCTTTCTGTCAGAAGCCGAGGAGTTGCTGGCGCTTGTCGAAGGCGGATTCGACGAATGGCAGGCCACGCCGCTGCGAGACGCGCCGGATGCCGAGGTGATGCGTGCCCTGCACACGCTCAAGGGCAGCGCGCGAATGGCGGGTTTCGAATCGCTGGGCGAAGTCGGACACCGACTCGAAAGCTTCGTCGAGGCCGCTGCGCAGTCCCCCCGGGTGGCGCGCGATGCCAGCTATTTCGGGCGGCTCGCCAATGTCGTGGACGGCTTGCACCGAGCGGTCGACCAGATTCGCCGCGGCTACGAGCCCGAAGTCGAGCCTTTGTTTGTGGAACTGGAAATCCAGCAAGCGGAGCCGGCCTCCGCCGCCGACTGGACGGTTCCGGAGAGCGACGCCGGGTTTGTCGAGGCTGCATCTCGGGAATACGAGGTTCGAGACGAGCTGATCGTCGAGATTCCCCGGTTTGCCGAACAGCGTGACGACGCGGCTGACATCGGGCTGCCCGCTGCGCCGGCGGCGCAGCCCTTTGTCCCGCTGCCGGCGCACCCGGCGCCCAGCGCCGAGGATGACGACGCAGAGCTGCTGGCCATCTTCAGCGCCGAGGCGGCCGAGCTGCTTGAACAGATGGAGGCTGCACTCGTCACCTGGCGCACGCAGCCGACCGATGCCGCGCCGCTACAGGACCTGCAGCGGATTCTGCACACGCTCAAGGGCGGCGCGCGCATGGCGGGCCGCTATGCGATGGGCGCGGCCGTGCACGAAATGGAGTCGCTGGTCGATGACATGGCCAGCACCTATCTGCCGACCGACGATCTGGCCTTCGATCAGTTGCATACGCGTTTCGAGCAGTTGCAGCACATGCACGACCGCCTGGTGCGCGGCGACGAGTCGTTCGACGACGAAGAGGATCAACCGATCGAGGCGCCGTACGATTGGTCCCCTCCACCGGCGCCAGAAGCACCCGAAGCGGGGTCGGCCGCCGCCGAATTGCCGGAGCCGGTACCACCGATCGAGTGGAATGACGCGCCGCCAGAGTCGCCGACCGAGACCGGTCCGGAACCCGTCTTGGCCACTGGTCTGCCGGACGAGCGGCCGCCGCCGATGCGGGTCTGGGACCCGCAGCTGTTCTGGCGGCCAGAGGACGACAGCGGGCTCTGGCCGCAGCAGCGTCGGGAACTGGCACGCGTGCCCGTGGAGCGGCTGGACAGCCTGCTCAACGCCGCCAGCGAAATGTCGATCTATCGCTCGCGCCTTGAGCAGCGCAACCTCGAGACCGGCAGCCAGCTCGCGGAAATGGAGTCCACGGTCAATCGCATCCGCGAGCAGCTTCGGCAGATGGATATCGAAACCGAGGCGCAGATTGCCGCGCGCGGCCTGATACAGACTCCGTCGGAGTCTGGGGACGACCGCTACAGCGCCGAGTTCGATCCGCTGGAGCTGGATCGCTATTCGCGCATGCAGGAGCTGTCGCGCGCGCTGTCCGAATCCGTCGGCGACCTCGGTTCGCTGCATGATTCGCTGTATCAGGTCACGCAGGATGCCGGCAGTCTGCTGCAGCAGCAGGGTCGCATCAATACCGAGGTTCAGCAGGGCCTGATGGGCACCTTGATGGTGCCGTTCTCGCGTCAGGTGGCGCGCCTGCAGCGCGTGGTCCGGCAAACTGCTGTGGAAGCGGGCCGGCTTGCCGAGGTCAGCTTCCTCGGCGTCGAGGCGGAACTCGATCGCAATGTGCTGGAACGCATGACCGCGCCGCTGGAGCACTTGTTGCGCAACGCCATCGTCCACGGCATCGAGCCGGCGACGGTGCGAACCGGTCTTGGCAAGCGCGAAGTCGGCGAGATCGTGATCAGCCTGCAGCGCGACGGCACGCAGCTGGTGATCGAGATTCGTGACGACGGACAGGGTCTGGACATCGATGCGATTCGTGATCAGGCCATCGCCCGCGGACTGATGCCGCCGAACCTGGAGCTGAGCGAGCTTCAGGTGGCCCAGTTCATTTTCGAACCCGGATTTTCGACTGCGCATGAGCTGACGCAGAACGCTGGCCGTGGCGTCGGCATGGATGTCGTGGCCTCGGAGGTGAAGCAACTCGGCGGCACGCTCGATCTCGAAACCGAACGCGGCGGCGGCACCTGCTTCGCGATCCGGTTGCCGCTGACACTGGCGGTTTCGCAGGCGCTGTTGGTCACGGTGGGCACCGAGCTGTACGCGATTCCGCTGTCGAGCATAGAAGGCATCGCCCGCGTTCCACGCGCCCAGCTTGACCAGTATTTCGGCGACAGCGACGCCACGCTGTCCTACGGCGGTGCGGATTATCCGCTGCGTTACCTCGGTGACTATCTCGGCGTCAGCCGCCTCGAAACGGATGAAAGCCGCACCGTACCGACGATTCTGGTGCGGATCCCGGAGGGCATCGGCGGCGGCGAGCGCCGTATGGGCCTGGTGGTGGACTCGATGCAGGGCAACCGCGAAGTGGTGTCGAAGGCGGTCGGCCCGCAGGTCAGCTCGATTGTCGGCGTGACCGGCGCCACGATCCTCGCCGATGGCGCGGTGGTGCTGATTCTGGACGCACCGGCGCTGGTGCAGGATCGCACGCGCCGCGCGCTGCTGGCGGAGGCACAGAGCGCCGCCGCGCCGCGCGCTGACGATCGCGCGATGATCATGGTGGTGGACGATTCCATCACCATGCGCCGCGTTGCCGAACGTCTGCTGACGCGTCACGGCTACCGCGTGCTGACGGCGCGTGACGGACTCGATGCGATTGCCCAGCTCGCCACCGAATCGCCGACCGCGATTCTGCTGGACATCGAAATGCCGCGTGCCGACGGATTCGAGGTGGCCGCCCACGTGCGCAACAGCGAACGGATCAGCGATGTGCCGATCATCATGATCACCTCGCGCTCCGGCGACAAACATCGTCAGCGTGCGCGCGAGCTGGGAGTGAATCGCTATCTGATCAAGCCCTATCAGGAAGACCAGTTGTTGTCCGAGATTCGCGGGGTATTGGTGTCGTGAGCGAGCCCGCCGAAATTCACGCGGTGCTGATCGCGCTGGCGCGCGACAGCCTGTTGCTGCCGAACGTGGCGGTGGTGGAGACCATGCCACTGGAAGGCCTGCAGGCTGCGGTCGACGCCCCGGCCTGGCTTGCCGGGCATGTGCAGCGCGAGGCTCAGCGTCTACCGGTGTTGCGGCTGGAGCGGCTCAATGGCGACATGGGCGAGCCCGACCTGCGGCGCGCGCGCGTGATCGTGGTCAATCTGCCGGATCCGGTTGACGGGCTGACTGCAATCGGCGTGCTGGCCCAGGCCTATCCGCATCTGGTGACGCTCAATCGGGCCGCGATGCGGGCCGAGGCGCTGCGTGATTCAGACCGTTCCGATCTGGTGCTGGCACGGGTTCGTCTGGGCAACCAAGTAGGCTGGATCCCGGACTTCGGCATCGTGATGGCCGAAATCCGGACATTGTCCCGAGCGGCCTAGCTCGATCGGTTCGCAGTGCCACGTCGTGGTGTCGCCCGAATCAGACGCCGGGCTCCAACATCACTCAATTCACGTCACAAGGAGTGCGAGATGGTCGAATCCGATGACGCCCTGATTCGCACGCTTTATTCGCTCGCAACACTGCACGAAAGCACCGAAGTCCGTGAGCTGCTGCTACGGGCGTTCAGGACACACCATGGCGCTCCTGTGGCCGCCTGGCTGACGCAGGGGCAGACCGGTGTGTCAGGCGAATTCACGGTGGAGCCCGACGAAGGTTCATTGACACCGCTGCATCTGATCGGCGGCGCCAGCGAAGCGGCCAGCCTGCCGCGCGTATCCGGCCTGATGCACCCCCTGATCGTGACCTATCGTCATCCTGTCGGACATCTGACCAGCATCATCGCGCTCTGGTTCGCCGGCCCCCCGTCGCCGCACGACATCGGCCGGGTCGAACGCGGCGTGAGCCACTTGGTCGCTGCCGATTCGCTGGGGCAGCAACTCCATGTGCAGCGCGACGAATGGCTGATGTCGCTGGGCCGCGCCAATCGCGGCTCCACCGCGCTGATCGACGCCAGCGGCGTCGTGCATACGGCGAGCCCGCAATTTCGTTCGCTGGTGGCCGAGGTCTACGGCGACCCGGATTTCGATCGCCTGCCGATTCCCCTGCCCGGCGACATCGAGCGCAACACCCGCTTCGGTGACCGTGAGCTGCGCTTTCGGCTTGAGCCGCATGGTCAGTTGTTCACGCTGTACGCGCGCCGCGCGCTGCCGCTGGACGATCTGTCCCCGCGCGAGCAGGAGATCGCCCGCGCCCTGGGCGAGGGCAAGACCTTCAAATCGGTTGCACGCGACAAGGGTATTGCCGTCAGTACGGTGGCCAATCATGCGTCGCGGATTTATCGCAAGCTCGGCATCTACCGGCGCGAGGATCTGGTCGAGATCGTGCGCGCGCCGCGGGGCGCCACGCCCTCGTCCCGGTAGTGCCGCAACCCCGGAGTCCGTTCGACTCGTTACGGTCGACAGCGCATCGCCGCCTTGTCGTCGGTGCTAATCTCCTGTGCGGAAATCGACGATGGAGAGAGCCCCGAGGATGGACACGCAGCCGACGCCGACAGTCGCGCCAGTCGAAGTACTGGACCATGGAATTCTGTGCATCGACACCCTCCAGGAGCGGCGCCGGCTGGCCTGCTGCTATCTGATCGAGCGCGACGGTGAATACGCCTTCGTCGAAGCGGGTACCTCGCATGGTGTGCCGCGCCTGCTGGCGCTGCTGGAGGCGCGCGGCATCGCCCCGGAGCGGGTGCGTTACGTACTGCCCACCCATGTGCACCTGGACCACGCCGGCGGTGCCGGCGTGCTGATGCGCGCCCTGCCCGAAGCGAAGATGGTGGTGCACCCGCGGGGTGCGCGGCACATGATCGATCCTTCGAAACTGATCGCCGGCGCCGAAGCCGTCTACGGCGCCGAAGCGCTGATGCGCATGTACGGAGAGATCGCGCCGGTCGACGAAACGCGCGTGATCCAGGCGCGGGATGGCCTGCGCTTGAGCCTTGGAGGTGGCGAGCTCGAATTCATCGACACGCCGGGGCACGCCCGGCACCACTACAGCATTTGGGACACCGTCAGCGAGGGCTTCTTCACCGGCGATACCTTCGGCCTGTCGTATCGAGACTTCGACGGACCCGGCGGGCCGTTTCTGATGCCGACCACCACGCCGGTGCAGTTCGATGCACAGGCCTGGCTACAGACCATCGACCGCTATTTGAGCTACCGACCGAAGCGCATGTATCTCACGCACTACAGCGCGATTGAAGACGTGGCGACGCGCGCTGCGGAACTGCGCGCCGGCATCGGGCGCTACGTGCAGATCGCGCGGTCGCTGGCCGACGCGCCGGAGCGGCATTCCAGATTGCGCGAAGCGCTGCTCGACGATGCCTTGTCCGCGCTGCATCGTCTCGATGCCCCGGTCAGCGACGCACGGGCGCGCGAGCTGCTTGAGTTCGATATCGAACTCAATGCCCAGGGGCTTGGCGTCTGGCTCGATCAGGCTGCATGAGACTGGCTGTATCGAGCCTGCTCACGCTGTCGCTGAGCGCCTGCAGCAGCCTCGGCTACTACGCCCAGCTGTTGGACGGGCAGATGGCAGTGTTGCGCGCGCGCGCGCCGATCGATGCGCTGATTTCCGATGTCGACACCGATCCTGCCCTGCGCGCGCGCCTGGAGACCGTGAAGGCCGCGGTTTCCTTCGCCGAGGAGACACTGGCCTTGCCGAATCACGGCAGCTATCAGCAGTACGCCGATCTCGGGCGGCCTTATGTGCTGTGGAACGTCTTCGCCACACCGGAGTTCGATCTGGCGCCGATCGAATGGTGCTATCCGCTGGCCGGTTGCTTCTCCTATCGCGGGCACTACGACCTGGAGGACGCCCGGGCAGAAGCGCAGCACCAGCGCGAACTCGGACATGACGTCTACATCGGCGCAGTGCCGGCCTATTCGACCTTGGGCTGGTTCAAAGACCCGGTGCTCAACACGATGCTGCGCTGGAACGATCAGGAGCTGGTCGGCACCCTGTTTCACGAACTCGCGCACCAGCGTGTCTTCGTCAAGAGCGACACCGCGTTCAACGAATCCTTCGCCAGCTTCGTACAGGAGGAGGGTTTGCGGCGCTGGCTCAAAGCACGCGGAGAGACGCCGCTGGATGTGACCGAGCCGCGTCGTCGCAACCAGGACTTCGTGGCGCTGGTACAGGCGACACGCGAACGTTTGCAGGCGCTCTACCAGTCCAGCCAGACGCCGACCGCAATGCGCGCCGCCAAGCGACAGGTATTCGAGCAGATGCGCGAGTCCTACCAAGCGCTGCGGGACGGGCCGTGGCGTGGCTATGCCGGCTACGATCAATGGTTCGAGCAGGATCTCGACAACGCGGCCTTGCTGCCGGTCGGGCTCTACAACACCTGGACGCCGGCGTTCGGACAGCTCTTCGCGCAGGCGCGGGGCAAGTGGCCACAGTTCTATGACACTGTGGAACGGCTCGGCGAAAGCAGCGCGGATGAGCGCAAGCGCATGCTCGATGCCTTGCTCGAACAGGCGCAGGGCGATTGAGATGCGCGCTGCTCGAACGCGTGTAGCGCTACTGCCACTGATCCTGCTGTGTTGTGCGTGGACCGCGAATCGCGCCGGGGACAGCCGCAGTGATGCGATGCGTTTCATCCTTGAAAAGCTCGACGTCCGCGCGGGCGAGTCCTGGGTTCGCAGCGGCCGTTTCTTTCTGTGGCACTTCGCGTTTTCGCCGGACGGTTGCGCGCTAACCGTCGAGCGCAGCGCGACCAATGAAGAAGCCGTCTATACCCAGACCGTGCCGCTGGCCGAGGTCAACGTGCAGTGGGACGGTCGTTCCTCATTGCGCTTCAGCTGCCTGCGCGGCGATGCCTGCATTCGCTACGAGGATCTGCGCGACCGCAAGCTGCGTCGCGGAGATCGCACCCAGGGCGAGTTGTTGGTGATGCAGCCGGACGACCTGCCGAAACTGTTCGACGCCTTCGGCGAGCTGCATCGCCTGTGTGACGACCCCTATCAGCGATAAACACCTCGCTCCCTCGCCCGCTTGCTCGCCCGCCGTTCAGCATCACCTCCATCAACTCCCCAGTAAACTCCCCACTGCCGGCTGGAGTCGCAGTCGTGGAATGTTCATCGGTACGTCTCAGCGATTGACGCGCGGTTCCGGCGCCACGCATAGTGGCAGCGGCGCGGTACAGGTTCCGGCGGCTTCCCCTGGCACTCCTCGCGGCGGCCGGCCGGTCCTGGATGGTGCGGGTATGGAGAAAGGATGCAGTCCTGCGAGTGATCGCCGGCACTCATTTTTTGTGGCAGGGGTCTGGGCATGGCGTGGATATACATTGATCCGTTGACCGGGCGTTCCCGTATCAAGCGGCGCTATCTTTGGGCGACCTATGGCGTGGTTGCAGGAATGCTGGCCGGCTTTTCGATCCACGCCCTGTTCAGCTGAAGCCTGTCCATTCAGCTGATCGATTCGGGACTTTGCGGCGCGCTGTCGGTATCCTGCGCGGGATTTTGATCCCGCCCGAATTCGATGCAACTGCACAATACGCTGACCGGCCGCAAGCAAGAGTTCGTCCCGCAGGATTCGTCGCGGGTCACGATGTATGTCTGTGGCCCCACGGTCTATTCCTATGCGCACATCGGCAACATGCGACCGCCGGTGGTGTTCGATGTGCTGGCGCGGCTGTTGCGGCATCGGTACGAGCGCGTGGTCTACGTCCGCAACATCACCGACATCGACGACAAGATCAATGCCGCCGCCGAGCGCGAAGGTGTCTCGATCGCTGTGATCAGCGACCGCTATGCCGCCGCCTACCACGAGGATCTTGAGGCCCTGGGCGTGGCGCCGACCGATCACGAGCCGCGAGTCACCGAGCATCTGCCGCAGATCATTGCGATGATCCAGCGCCTGATCGACAGCGGGCATGCCTACGCAGCCGAAGGACATGTTCTGTTCAACGTCGGTGCCTATGACGATTACGGAATGCTGTCCAAGCGCGATCGGCGCGAGATGCTGGCGGGGGCGCGTGTGGAAGTGGCGCCGTACAAGAAGGATGCTGGCGATTTCGTGCTGTGGAAGCCCTCCCGCGACGAGCAGCCCGGCTGGGACTCGCCCTGGGGCCGTGGCCGACCCGGCTGGCACATCGAATGCTCGGCGATGGCGGAAACCCTGCTCGGAGACACCATCGATATTCATGGCGGCGGGCACGATCTGGTGTTCCCGCATCACGAAAACGAGATTGCACAGTCGCGCTGCGCCCACGGCGGTGCGCCGTTCGCGAACTACTGGGTGCACAACGGATTCGTCACCGTCAATCGCGAGAAGATGGCCAAGTCGGTCGGCAATGTACTGCGCGCGCGTGAGTTGCTGGAGCAGGCGCCGGGCGAGGCGATCCGTCTGGCGCTGTTGGGCGGCCACTATCGTCAGCCACTGGACTGGACAGACGAAACCCTGGTGCAGGCAAAGCGCCAGCTCGATCGTCTTTACGGCGCCCTGCGTGAGGTTGCAGATATCGAGCCGGCAGCTTGCGTGGAGGCGCCCGACGGATTCTTTGCCGCACTCGACGACGATCTGAACACCCCGGCCGCACTGGCGGAAATGTTCGAACTGGTGCGCGCGCTGAACAAGGCAGAGTCGAACGAAGACAAGGCCAGGGTCAAGGGGCAGCTGCTGGCCGCCGCGAAACTGATGGGCCTGCTGAGTCAGACGCCGCAGGACTGGTTCGGAGCCGGTAACGATGATCCGGAATCGGCGGAGATCGAAGCCCTGCTGGAGCAGCGTGCCGCCGCACGCAAGGCCCGGGACTTCACCAGCGCCGACCGTATCCGTGATGAACTCACCGCGCGCGGTATCGTGATTGAGGACTCGGCGCAGGGAATACGCTGGCGGCGCGCCTGAGTGGTTTTCCGAGCGTCGGAAACGCGGATTTTCGCGCCAAGGCGCAAAGAAAGGCCATGCAGCAGGCGATTCATTCTGTCTGATGCTGCTTGCGGCATGGCCGTTAGACGCTCAGCTCCGCATGTCTCGGGCAGCTCAGCAAATGGTCGTTGACCATGCCGGTGGCCTGCATGAAGGAATAGACGATCGTGCTGCCGACGAAGCGAAACCCCGCCTTTTTCAGGTCCCTGCTGATGCGGTCGGACAATTCCGTCGTCGCCGGAACGTCCCCCATCGTGCGGAACCGGTTCACGATCGGCTTTCCGTCCACGTAACGCCACAGAAACTCGTCAAGACTGGTGCCTGAATCGCGCAGCCGCAGACAGGCGCGCGCATTGCTGATCGCGGCGTCGATCTTGAGTCGGTTACGCACAATGCCGGCATCCGCCAGCAGGCGAGCGCGGTCCTTGTCATCGTAGGCGGCGATGCGTTCGGCATCGAACTGATCGAAGGCGCGTCGGTAGTTGTCGCGCTTCTTCAGGATCGTGATCCAAGACAGCCCGGCCTGCGCGCCTTCCAGAATCAGAAATTCGAACTGTCCTCGGTCTTCGCGCAAGGGCACGCCCCATTCGCTGTCGTGATACTGCTGATACAGCTCCGAGCCGTGGCTCCAGGGGCAACGTGGGTTCTCGTTCATGGCCGCTCCGTGCTGCATCGGCGCCCGGCGGGACTGCCGAATTGCGCGGGTGGCTATGGTAGCCTCGAACCTGCGGTCCAGCCGCAGTCCTATCGTTGACCTGAGGAGGCAAACCCATGCGCTTCGTATCCCCTGTGTTGCTTGCCGGACTGGTCGTCGTCGCCTGTTCCGCGTCGGCGGCTTCCGATGACGATCTCGTTGAATATCGCGAAGACGCCATGCATGTGCTCGGTGGGCACATGGGCTCCATCGGCGCGATCGTCAAGGGCAAAGTGCCCTTTACCGATGACCTCGCAACGCACGCCCGAGGTCTCGCCGCACAGTCCAAGCTCGTCAAGGGCGCATTCAAGGACAAGGCGATGAACGGCGACTCCGAGGCCAAGTCCGATATCTGGGAGAACTGGGACGACTTTGCCGCCAAGGCCGATGATCTGGAATCTGCCGCCGCCGAGTTCGCGGACGCCGCTGGTTCCGGCGACATGTCGGCGATCCGCGCCAAGGTCGGCGCCGTCGGCAAGGCCTGCAAGGGCTGCCACGACGATTACAAGGAAGACTAGTGTCGCGCCACAGTCGTACTGCGGCATTCGAGCGCGACTGCATCACCGCTGAGGCACTCGGCCTGACTCGCCATGGTGCCCGCGGTGTCACGCTCGACGGCGCACCTCAGCGGGGCGCCGCCACGCTCCCGGTGCGTCGCCAAACTTCCGTGCCACGACGCTAGCGTTCTGAGGGCACCGATGTCTAGCTCGTCAAGTGTCCGCATCTGGGATCTGCCAGTGCGTCTTTGCCACTGGCTGCTGGTGATCCTGGTTGCGGGTCTTTATCTCACCGGCGAGATCGGTGGCTTCGATCTTGAACTGCCCTGGCCGGGTGGCAATACGATCTATCTCGGCAACATGGACGTTCACGCGCTGCTGGGCCAGGCGGTATTGGGGGTTCTGGTATTTCGGGTGCTTTGGGGATTCTTCGGTTCGACCACCGCGCGATTCTCCGATTTCGTGCGCGGACCGGCGTCCGTCATCCGCTATCTGCGCGAGCTCCTGTCTGGCCGAATTCCCGAGGCGCGCGGGCACAATCCGGCGGGCGCCGTGATGGTCCTGTTGCTGTTGCTGCTGTTGGCGGCGCAGACCGGGACCGGCCTGTTCGCCAGCGACGACTTCTTTTTCGAGGGGCCGCTTGCCCATCGCGTCGATAGCGATACGTCGCAGACACTCACGCGTCTGCACAAGCTGAATTTCAATGGCCTGCTTTTCGCGATCGGCTTGCATGTGCTTGCGTCCGTCTACTATCTGATTCGCGGCAAGAACCTCATCGGGGCGATGGTTCATGGTCGAAAATCCGAAGACCAGCTCGCGGGCACGGAGGCTCGTCCGCAGTTTGCAGGCGCCTGGAAGGCCTGGCTCGTTGCGGTACTGGCAGTCGCCGCGGTCTGGGGCTTGCAGGAACTCTGATTTTTAGCGTGGGCGCTTTTTTGTCACCTCCAGGCCCACGAAAATCATGGATTCATGGCATGTTCGGTCGCTTCCAGGCCGAATTGATGGCACTTGACCGCTTCATGATGGCCTTATGGGGTCGGATCGAAGCAGGTCGACGACGTGGTCGTGACGCGCGAGCACTACCATGGCGATCACGTCCATGCTAAGTCCGACAGGCTGCTAGTTCGGCCTTTGTTGCGTCAGCCAGGGCAGTTGATCCAGATCGACGTTGCCGCCGCTGAGAATCACACCGACGCGGCGGCCGGCGAAGTGCTCGCGGTGCCGCAGAATCGCGGCCAGCGCGACCGCGGACGAAGGTTCGATCACCAGCTTCAGGCGTGACCAGGCGAGCTTCATTGCCGCGATGATCTCGTGTTCGTCCACGCACAGCACGGCTGCGAGCCCGCCGCGCAGGATCTCGAAGTTGCGTACGCCGACCGTGGTACGCAGCCCGTCGGCGATCGTGGCGGGCAGCTGCTCGGTGACGCGCACACCGCTGCTGAGCGAACGCCAGGTGTCGTCGGCGCCCCTGGGCTCGGCCGCGTAGACCAGCGGTGTCGGTGAGCCGATGCCGGCGGCAAGTACGGTTCCGGCCGCCAGGCCGCCGCCGCCGACGGGCGCGACCAGGCATTCGAGCCCTGGAACGTCCTGCATCAATTCAAGTGCAGCCGTGCCTTGGCCGGCGATGACCCGCGCATCATCGAACGGTGGAATTGGAACGGCGCCGGTCTGCGCCAGTACCAGCGCCAGGCCTGCTTCGCGCGCGTGCTGGTTGGCCGCGCAGCGATGAATCGTGGCGCCGTTCGCGGCGATGTTGTCGAGCTTGCTGCGCACCGCGCCTTCCGGCACCACCGCATGACAGGCGATGCCACGGGAGCGCGCGGCCAGCGCCAGGGCGGCGCCATGATTGCCCGAAGAATGGGTCGCCACGCCGGCGGATGCCTCGGTCTCGCTCAGGGACCACACCGCATTCATCGCGCCGCGCAACTTGAACGCGCCACCGTACTGCAGGTTCTCGCACTTGAAGTGCAGGCGCGCGCCGCTCCGTTCGTCGAGATGGACATCGTCGAGCACCGGTGTGCGTCGCACGCGATTCTCGATGCGCCGCGCCGCGTCGAGCACATCTTTTGCGGCAGGAATGTCCAGTGGGTTCACTGCCTGAAATGCAGACGTTGTCCGCGAGCCTGCGTTGCGAGCTGATTCAGATGATAAGCGGCCTCGCCGTTGACCCAGGTGGTGACGACGCGATGCGAGAACGCCTGGCCTTCCAGCGGCGACCAGCCACACTTGTAATAGAGCTTGTCGACCTCGACGTGCGTCTGCACCTCAGGATCGACCAAGACCAGGTCGGCGTACTGGCCTTCGGCGATATGACCGCGATCGATCACGCCGTAACGTGCCGCCGGCGCATGGCTCATGCGTTCGACCGCTGTGGGCAGATCGAGCACCCCCTGCTTGACGAGTTCCAGCACGATCAGCACCGCATGCTGAACCAGCGGCAAGCCGGCCGGCGCCGCGAAATACTTGCGCGCTTTTTCGTCGGCAGTATGCGGCGCGTGATCGGTGGCAATGATGTTGAGCCGGCCGTCGGCCACAGCTTCACGCAACGCCGCGCGGTCCGCGGCGGTCTTGACGGCCGGATTGCACTTGAGCTGCGCGCCGAGCGCATCGTAGGCCTCATCCGAAAACCACAGATGGTGCACACAGGCCTCGCCGGTGATCTGCTTGCCGGCGACCGGGCCCGGTTCGAAGAATTCCAGCTCGCGCGCCGTGGTCATGTGCAGCACATGCAGCTTGCTGCCGTATTGGCGCGCCAGACCGACCGCGAGTTCGGTGGACTTGTAGCAGGCCTCGGCCGAGCGGATCAGGGGGTGCGCGGAAAACGGCACATCATCGCCATAACGTTCGCGATACACCTGCTCCTGCGCCAGGATCATCGGCGTGTCCTCGCAATGGGTGGCGATCAGATAGGGGCACTGCGAGAAAATCGAGGCGAGGATCCTGGGATTGTCGACCAGCATGTTGCCGGTGGAGGCGCCCATGAACACCTTGACGCCGCAGGCCTCACCCGGCTGCAGGCGCAGCAGCTCTTCGAGGTTGTCGTTGGCGGCGCCGAAATAGAATGCGTAGTTGGCATGCGCGCGTCCGGCCGCCAGGTCGTACTTGGCGGCGAGCGCTTCGCGCGTGGTCGCGGGCGGCTTGGTGTTCGGCATCTCCATGAAGCTGGTGATACCCCCGGCGACCGCGGCGCTCGATTCGGTGGCGAGGTCGCCCTTGTGCGTCAGTCCCGGTTCGCGGAAATGGACCTGATCATCGATCATCCCCGGCAGCAGCCATTTTCCGCGCGCATCCACCACCTTGGCGCCGTCCGGCGCCGACAGGCCGCTGCCGACCTTCTCGATGCGTTCACCGGAAATCAGTACATCGCCGTGGCTGGCGCGGCCGTCGCTGACGACGAGGGCGTTGCTGATCAGAATCTGGGACATGGACTCGAGCTCGGAGGGCGGGCTGGTGAGGCAGTTTAGTACGGACTGGGTGAATCATGGCCGCACGGTGGCGCGCAAAAGCCGGCCCTGCGCTCAGAGATCACCGAATCGGGCCTGCAATACGGCGATGGCAGTCAGCGCGGCGGTTTCGGTTCGCAGCACGCGTGGACCGAGTTTCAGCCGGTCGAATCCAGCCTGGGCGGCGAGCGCCACTTCCTTGTCGGACAAGCCGCCTTCCGGACCGATCAGCAACTCCGCCGATGGCGGCTCGCCGACGAATGAGTCCAGTGTCCGTTCGGCCGTGGGGTCCAGCACCAGAGCCAAAGGCCGCCGGGGCCGGCTCAGCCAGTCGCGCAGCGGCATGACGCCGTCCAGCTCGGGCAGCCGTGCCCGCCCGGACTGTTCGCAGGCCGAAATGACGACGCCGCGCCAGTGATCCAGCTTCCTGTCCCAGCGCTCGGCATCGAGCTTGACGTTGCAGCGCTCCGTGATCACCGGCGCGATGCGCGCGACCCCCAGTTCCACGGCTTTCTGGATCGCCCAGTCCATGCGTTCGCCCTTGGACACGCCCTGCACCAGCGTGAGACTGAGCCTGGATTCGTTGCTGCGCGGAATCGATTCCAGGATTTCGGCCTGCGCCGCGCGTTTGGTAACCTTGCCGAGTCGCGCCAGATAGTCTTGACCGTCTCCGTTGAACAGGGTCAGCGGATCCGCTTCGCGCAGGCGCAGTACCTGCACTGCGTGGCGGAAGGCGGGCGCGGGCAGGTCCACGCGCACGCCGGAGGCTAGCGGTATGTCGGCGAAGAATCGGGTCATACACGTATTGTGCCGATTGGCCGGTCGCGCCGTCAGTCTGGCTCAGCGGCTTACCTGAAGTCACCACGCAAGCGCAGGACCGGATGGCGAAACCGCAAACGCGGGAGGCGCAGCGCGTTAAGGATTGGCACTATTGGTTGGCACAGGGATACGAGTTCGGATGAAATCAAGTCCGATGCGGTCCAGCGTCAAGCCAAGGCCAGATCGTCGATCAGCGTCTCGACCACCGTCTCCTCGTCGAGCGCGTAGCCGCAGTCCAGCATCGCTAGACTCAGTCGGACATCCCAGTCGGCGGTGACCGCGGGCCCTTCCAGCGTTCGGCCCTGTCGCGGTGCGTATTGCCGGTAGTCCGGCGCGCCGAATCGCCACGGCACGGCGCCGAAGCGGCGCATCACGAAGTTGCCGATGCGCAGGCCGGCCCAATCGAAATCGCCGTGGTAGCGCAGGCGCGCGCCGGTGCGGGCAAGCTGGTCGAGCAGCGTGCGCTGGGCGGCGGCTGGCATGCCGTCGGTGCAGACCATGGGCGGACAGCGTTCGCCCAGGCGTTCGGCGGCGAGCGCGACGATGGTCGGGTTTTCACAGACGTGGATGGACACATTGTCGACGCACCAGTTCGGTGGTTGACGCAGCAGCGTGCGCAGCGTCAGGTGCAGCGGTTCGCCGGATTCGCCGGCCAGGGCTGCGAGGCGGCCGCCGGGAGTGTCCGTATGCGCCGGCAGGTTGAGCGCCAGGGCCGGCGCGGACAGTTCGCCGAGGCTGACGCCGAGTTGCGCCCAGCGGTTGCGCAGCCGCGTTTCTTCGGAATCCACGGGCGTGTCGCTGTCGTTGGCGCAGGCGGCCAGCACCAGGCTGCCGAGCGCTCGCCCGGCGTCCAGGCCGTGGGCGTCGCCACAGGTATCGGCCGCAAGCCGGGGTAGCGGGATGCCGCCGCCCGGCAGCCGCTGCAGCACGCAGGCCGCTTGCGACAGCAGTTGTGCCGCCTGTTGCGGATCCGAACCCGACAGCCGTTTGAGCAGTCCCTGGCCGGCGCCGTTCGTCAGCAGGGTCTGCAGGCGGACATCGGTTGCCGTCGCAAAACACGCGGTCCATTCGCGGTCACGCGCCAGCCGCTCCCGCTTGCGGCGCGGGATCGGCCCATCCAGCGCTTCGAGCGCACTTTCCAGGTTGGGTGCGACCTCGGCGCGCGCCAGCGCGGCATCGAGTTCGGTCTGCGAGACGCGCATGGAATCGCCACGCGCGGCGCGGCGGCCGAGCAGGCCTTCGAGCGCTGCGCGTTCGGCGGGCGTCAGGCGCGCGAGCGTGAACGCATCCGCGTCGGCTTCGCGCGCATAGCGTTCGCGCAGCCGTTGCCGCAAGGCGGCGAGGGCTTTGCCGCCGAGCAGCCGTTGCAGGCGCTGCGCGTCGATGGCGCCGCCGGCGTTCATGATTCCGCGAGGCCGGCGTCGGCCGGAAAGCGCCGCCCCGGATCATCCTGCGCGCGGCGCACGCGGCCGTCCCAGCTCCAGCGCGAGACGAAGATCGCGTCGATGCCTTCGCGGCGCACGATCTGGCAGATCGACAGGCCGGGAAGTTCGGCGTAGCAGCCCCATTCGCGTTCGCTGGTCATGACGAAGTCGAGGTCGAATTCGCGGATCAGCGCCATGCAGTTGGCGCGCGCCTCGTCGTCGATGCCGGCGAAGGCCTCGTCGAGCAGCACCAGACGCGGCGCCAGCGGATCGGCGCTTTCGTAGTGGCTGCTGGCGGCCGCGAACAAGGGCACGGTCAAACCCAGCGCGCGCTCGCCGCTGGAAGCCGGGCCGGACAACGGTTTCCAGCTGCCGTCCTGCTGGCGCTGCACGCGGAAGCGGTGCCAGCGGCGGTAGTCCAGCGCGCGCGACAGCGATTCGAACAGGCTGGCGCGTTCGTCGCGCTGGCGTTCCTCGCGGATGCGCGTTTGCAGGAAGTCGCCGACGGTGCGGCGGTCGTCCTGCGACCAGGCGTCGGCGTGGGTCTTGAGCAGGCGCTTGCGCGCTTCGGCCAGGCCGGAGGGTGCGTCCGGGGTGTCGTCCGGCAGGTTCTGCCAGTCCAGGCGGTAGCGCACGCCGGTGGAGGTCGGGCGTTTGTGCAGTTCGGCATTGATGCTGGCGACGCGGCGTTCGGTGTCCTGGATCAGGCGTTGCAGGTTGACCGCGATGTCCTGCTGCAGGTGGTTTTCGAGCACTTCGCGTTCACGCGCCGACAGCAGCATGCGGCGCTCGCCGATTTCGGCTTCCAGCCGCGCGCCGAGCAGGTCCGGCCGCTCCGGCCGCGACTGGTAGACGATGCGCACGATCAGGCCGTGGTCGCTGGATTCCAGCGTGGCGCTGTGGCCTTGTGCCGACAGCGCGCGCTGCAGTTCGGTGAAGTCCTCGCCGATGCGCCGCGAGATCGCGTGCCAGTGCTCGTCCTCGGCGGCGACCTGGCTGAGCGCCTGTTCGGTGCGCCGCGCCGCCGTCAGGCCGGCTTCGACGCCCCAGCTTTGCGCGGCGTCCGGCAGTTCGAGTTCGGGCACGGCGATCGCGAGCAGGCCGGTGGCGGCGAATCGGCGCAGGCCGTCGATGGCGGCGAGGCGTTCGTCGCCGCGCTCGTCGAGCGTGCGCTGCGCGTCGCTGCGTTTCTGCTCGGCCGCGGCGGCCTGCGCGTTGGCCGTGAGCTGGGCCTTGTGGGCGGCGCCGAGCCCCTCGTTTTCGCGGGTTTCGGCGGATTCGGCATCGGCGATGCGCCGCTGTAGTTCGTGGACCTTGACGCCGACGCTGTCGCGCAGGGTCTGTAATTCGGTCGCGGTTTCGAGCTGGCGCCGCGTCTGTTCGCCGCTTTCGCGTTCGGCGGTGGCGAGGTCGCTGCGACTGCGCGCCTCGCGGCTCTGCTGTTCCTGCCATTCCAGCAGCGCGCCGCGGTGGGCGCGCAGCGCCGCGGCGAATTCGGTGACGGCCAGGCGGTAGTCCGACAGGGTTTGCGCCAGTGATTCCAGCGCGGCGCTGTCGGCCGGCAGGCGCAGGTCCTCGGCGTCCAGGCGCAATGCGTCGAGGCTGCGCTGGCTGGCGTGCTCGGCCTGGGCGAGACGGCCGTCGGCTTCGCCGAGGCGGCGCTGGGCGTCACGGCGCTGGCGCTCGGCCTGTGAGGCCGTGGCGTGTGCCGTGCGCAGGGCGTCGTCGCCCGGTGCGGCGGCCAGTTCCTGACGCAGGCGCTGCCGTGTGTCGGCGAGCGCCGCGCTCTGGGCGTCGAGCGTCTGAGCCTGCGCGCCGAGTTCGGTCAGGCGCGCGCCGATTTCGTCCAGGCGCTGACGGCGTGCGGCTTCGCGCGCGGCGTAGCCGATGTGGCGCGCCGCCGGTTTGGACCAATGGCCGGCGAGCGGGCCGAGGCGGTAGCTGCCGGCGGTCGAGACCCAGGCTTCGGCGTCGCCGGGGTCCTGCGCATCGCAGGCGATGGCCGCCAGGATCGATTCGATGATCGCGGGCGCGATCGGCGTGTCCGCGGCCGGCCGCAGGCGGCTCGCCAGCGAATCCGCCTGCGTGCCGCGCGGCAGCAGGCGTGCGTCCAGGCTGCCCGGATCCAGCACCTCGCCGCCCGGCGTGACCCAGGCGTCGAGCAGGCCGGCCGCTTCGAGCGCGGCTTCCAGGCCGGCGCGCTGTGCCGGTTCCAGGCCGGGATCGAAGTCCACGAGCTGCCACAGCGGCGCGCCGCTGAGCCGGTCGCGTGTCGCGGCGTCGCGGTAGTACAGCGCGGGCGGTGGCGCGTCGGTGCCGGCTTCCAGCGCTTCACGTTCCTGATGCAGGACTGCGCGCTCCTCGGCAAGCGCCTGCCGGTGCTGTTCGAGCGCGGCTTCGCTGGCGGCGAGCTGCCGTTGCTGTGCGTCGCGGGCCTGGTCGAGCAGGGCGCGCATCGGCTGCTCGCCGGCCAGGGTTTCGGCCCAGGTTTCGAGCGCGGCCAGCGCGTCCTCGCTGTCCGGCAGGCGCAGCGTGTGCAGACCGCCGAGGTAATGGCGCCAGGCAGCCAGCAGCGCGTCGATATCGGTCTGCAGCTGCCGCGCCGCCGCTTCGTGCTGGGCTTCGGCGGCGGCGAAGTCGTCGGCGCGGGCATTGCGTTCGCTGTGCGCCAGCTCGCGTTTGCGCAGGGCGTCCTGGTGCTCGCGCAGACGCTTGCGGACCAGCTCGATCTGTTCGAGTCGGGCCTTCGCGGCGGCGTGCAGGCGGCCGCGCAGCGTGTCGGCGAAGCGTTCGTCGGTGCCCACGACGCCATCGGGCAGTTCGACGGATTCGAGCGCGCGATCCTGTTCGGTTTCGAGCGCCAGTGGGGTGGCCAGGGCGGTGGCGGTGTGCAGGGTCTCGATCTGCACGCGCCGCGTCGCCTCGGCGACCGCGTGGCGTCGCGCGCTGGTGGCCTGTTCCTCCTGCAGGCGGCGCTGCGCAGTGTGCAGGCGCTGCTGCGCCCGATCGAGGCTTTGCCGGGCCTGCGCGGCTTCGGTTTCGGCGCTTTGCAGGCGCTGCGCGTCACGCATCACCGGGTCGGCGCGCAAGACCTTGAGCCGCGCCCGCGCTTCGTTGAGCACGCGTTCGTGCCGGGTGATCGCCTCGCGCGCCGCGCTCTCGGCCTGTTGCGCGGCGCTGCGTTCGCTGTCGGCGGCGTTGAGTTCGCGGCTGGCCTGGTCGTAGCGCGTTTGCGAGGCGCGCAGTTCGGCGGCGCGGCGGCGCGCGGCGATCTGCGCGTAGCGGCCGTAACGCTCGGCGAAGCCGCTGACGGCTTTGCGCATGGCGTCGAGTTCGTCGAGTTCGCGGCGGTAGTCGTCGAGCTGGTTCATCGCCTCGGCCACGTCTTCGAGCGCGCCGCGCTCCAGCGGCGGCAGGGCGTCACTGAGCGCGTCGGACAAACGCTGCTCGTTGGGCTGCTTCGACAGCTGCGGCTGGCGCAACTGGATCAAGGTGTCGATCAGCGCGTCGTAGCGTTCGCTGCCCAGGCGGAACAAGGCCTCGTCGACCGCGCGCCGGTAGTGCATGGCGGTGTCGAAGACCTGGCCGTGCGTGCCGATGGCCTCGGCCAGACGGTCCTTGGCGATGGCGGTGCGGTTGGGTGTAGTCAGCCACAGATCCTCGCCGACGCGTTGCGAGGAGGTGAAGTACCAGGCGTCGACCGAGGCCCGGCCACCGACCGCGCGCAGGCCGGCGCCCAGGGTCAGGAAGCGTGGCTGGCCGTCCTCGCCGACGCGGCCGAATTCGATCCAGGTATAGCCGATGCGGCGCTCGTGACGGCCGCCCATCAGCAGGTTCCAGTCCATGCGCTTGCCGCGGTCGCCGTCCGGCTCGACGCGTGAGGCCGAGAGGTTGGCGTCGAACAGGAACGGCAGCGTCAGCGACAGCACCTTGGATTTGCCGGTGCCGTTGTTGCCGCGCAGCATGATGTGGCCGTCGCGGAAATGGAATTCCTCGGCGTCGTAGTGGTAGAGCTCGATCAGGCCCAGGCGCAGCGGTTGCCAGCGGCGCAGCGCCGGTTCGGGCAGGGGTGGACGTTCGGGGGCGTTCATCGGTTCAGACTTGGACGACTGCAAGCCCCAGCCCTCTGGCGGCCACGCATTGCCGCAGGTCCGAAGAGACGAAGGTATCCGCCCGGCTGCGCAGTGCGGCCGCCACGTGCAAGGCATCCATGGCGCGCAGCGGATGCGCCTCGAGTGTGCGAATGCTGTCCCCCAGAACTTCCGGAGCCAGCTCGCAGATCTGTGCGTCGGCGATGTCCAGCAGCAGGTCCTGTTTCAAGCGCCGATATTGCCCTGTGTCGAGGCGGCCCTCCCGCTGCAGCCGGCAGAACGCCGAGATCAGCTCCGGCAAAGCGATCGCGCAAAGCAGCAGCACGTCGGCGCGCTCGCACCAGTCGAGGACGGCATCGCTGCCGTCCTCGCGCACGTAACGCTTGACGAAGGCGGAGCTGTCGAAAAAAACGCGCATCAGGGACCGCGGTCTTGCAGGATCAGTCGCCCGGCCTCGATGCCGGGGATCAACAGAGGATCGGCGCGCCGACGCTTCCAGGACGGGATTTCCGCCGCCGGCTCGGCGATCGGCTGAATCTCCGCGACCGCACGGCCATTGCGCAGCACGCGCACGGTTTCTCCGGCCTCCACCAGATCGAAATAGCGTTTTGCATGACTGCGCAATTCGGTGAATGTGGTTTCCAGCATGAGGATCTCTCGATATGTACATCGATCTGTACATTCTAGCAGCCTGAAAGCGAAAGGATGTCGGCCGACCCGGCTCTGAAGCGGTACATGTGCAAGGCGGAGCCTGCGGGTCTGTTCGTGATCAGCGTTCACCGAAAGACCTCCCGACGATGGCCGACCTTGATGAGCTCCACGACAATTGCTGCATCGTCGATGGAGTAGAGAATTCGATAGTCGCCCTGGCGGGTACGGTATTTTTCGGCCCCCGACAGCTTCTGACTGCCGGCAGGGCAGGGATCATCGCGCAGGGATTCGATCCGGTTCAGGATGCGGTGCAGGTCGGCCTTCGGCAGGCCGTGAAAATCCTTGGGGACGGCCTGCCTGAATCTCAGTTCATAGATCGCCACTGGCCTTGAGCTTGTTCAGCAGTTCTTCGTAGCTGATGGTGGGCTCTGTGGCGCGTTCGTCGAACGCGGCAAGATCCTGCTGGTCTTCGCTCAGGGACTGCGCACGGCATCCGACACCAGTTCGGAGATCGAGAGCCGCGTTTCAGCCGCTTTCAGGCGTAGCGCGCGGTGCAATGCGGGGTCGAGGTAGATCGTGGCGCGGGTATTGGCAGCAGCGCTGGCGCGTTCGAGTTTCGCGGTCATTCGGCACCATGACGTTTTGACGTTTTTTTCACTTTAATCAGGTATCGCCTGAATCGTTTGATCACAACAGCGTTTGTTGCTTGCCCCGAACCTCCGCCTCGCCCAGCGCGAAGCGCAGCAGTGCCGGCCGCGCGCGTACGCCGCCGCTGCGGAATTCCACCAGCTTGAGCCGGGCGAGGCGCTGCAGGGCCTGATCCGCGAGCGCATTTTCGGCGCCGGGTTCGCGTGCGGCCTTGCGCCAGTAGCGACCGAATTCGCCGGCGGCGTCGGCCACGTGGTCGGCGACCTCGCGCGCGCCGAACAGGCGCTGCGGATGTTTGCGCGCGGCATCGCCGAGGAACTCGGCGACCAGCAGGGTGACGTGGGATTCGGTGCCCTGCGCCGGCAGGCGCTCGTCGGAGAGTTCGCCGTCCTCGTCCACCAGGGCGAAGCCCTCGGCGCGCAATTCCGCCGTGAGGCCGCTGGCGGCGGCGAGGCGCGCGCTCATCGTGCCGCGCTGGGTCGCTAGATATTCGCGTTCGCTGTCGTCGAGTTCGTCGTGATAGACCACCGGGTCGTCGAGCAGGCGTCTGGACAGGCGATGACGCGTGGCGGTGCGGCGGCCTTCGGGGCTGTCGGGCACGTAGTCCTCGACCAGGGCGGCAAGGCGTGATTCGAAGTCGGCCTGCGGCAGCAGGGCTTCGATCAGGCTGGCGCCGCGGCTGCTGCCCGGCATCGCGGCGAGCGCGCGGCGCTGCACGTCATAGAGCACGTCGCCGGCCTGGTTGACATAGGCCTCCTCGTCGCCGGCGACGCGGGCGAGTACGCCGAGGTCGAGCAGGAAACGGCAGACCAGCACCAGATCGCGGCGCTCGCGCAGATTTTCCAGCGTGTACTGGTAGCCGAGCGCCGCGAGCTCGGGATCGCGTGCAGCGTCGAGCAGGCGCTCGCCCAGTGCGCGCAGGGTGATCTGCGGCTCGGCGCGTTCGAGCACGGCGCAGACCAGGCACAGCAGCACGTAGCGGTCGCGATCGAACTCGCGCTTGTCGCGGTCGTGCGCGCCGCGGGTGCTGTCGCCGAGCTCGGCCGGGCGTTTGTAGAGCCGTGCGCAGTCGCGTTCGATCAGCAGCGGCCAGCCGCATTCGCGGCCGAACCAGTCGCGCAGCCAGTCGGCGTGCGCGCGCACATCGACGAATTCCGGTGCGTCGGCCGGCAGCAGCGGGCGCATCAGCAGCGCGCGCAAGGCACGTTCGCGCGATTCGTCCTGTTGGCGGTCGAGAACGTCGGAGAGTCTGGAGCGCGCTTCGGGCATCAGACGATCGGGCGGATCAGCAGGCGGTGGTCGCGGCCGCGGAAGTGGCCGAGTTCGGTGTCGATTTCGGCGCGGCTGTTGGCCTCCAGCGGCTCCAGGCGAATCGTCAGCGAGCCGTCGCTGGTGCTGCGTTCGACTGCCTGGTCGGGGTGGCGCTGCGCCGCCAATGCGTCGCCGAGCAGCGACAGGAACAGGCGGAAGGCGTGGCGGTCCAGCGTGCCGAGTTCGGACAGGCGCGTTTCCCGGCCGGTGGCAAGGCGTTGCCGCGCGGCTTCGGTCTGCGCCGATTCCTCGGCCAGACGATGCGCAAGCTGCGCGCGTTCGGCGCTGCGTTCGCGGATTTTGGGTGGGCCGCCACGCGTGGCGAGCTGGCCGGTCTCGCGCAGGCGCGGGTGGATTCTGACCGGCGGCGCCTCGCCCCAGGGACTCGTCGCCGCAGCGGTTTCGGCGGGGCTCAGTGCGAGATGCCGTGCCGGCGACAGCGCGAAGGCGGCGCGCCACAGACGGTGTGTCTGTGCCGGCTCCGGGCAGGCGGCGAACCACAGTGCCAGCCGCCGGAAATCGGCCGCGCGATCACTGCGGCCGGCGCGGCGTTCGTTGAGCGTGGTCACCGCCTGCAACAGGCGCGGGATCGCGGCACGCGCGCTGGCGCGCAGCAGCTCGGCCTGCGGTTTGTCGCGGCCGTCGGCGACAAACCAGCGACTCAGTCCGCGCCAGCGTTCGCGCCAGACCGCGAGGCGTGGCGCGTAGGCCTCGGATTCGGCCAGGGCGTCACCCGGCGCGGCGTCGCCGGCCTCGCGTTCGGCGGCGAGCGCCAGCAGGGCTTCGGCCCGCGGTTGCAGTTCGCGCAGGCGCTGGGCGATGCGTCCGGACTTGGTCACCAGTTCACCGATGAAGCGTTCGAGGTAGTCGATCAGCCGTTTCTTGAAGGCCATCACCGCGTCCTGCTCGGCACGCTGCAATTCGATGGTGCGCGCCAGCCCGGTCATGAAGGCTTCGGCATTGTCGGCGAGGCTGCCGAACACATGCACCAGGTCGCGCAGGATTTCGTGGACCTTGGCGGCGTCCGGCGCATCCGCCTGCGCCAGTACCGCAAGACTGTTGAGCCGCGCGAGGATGTCGTCCAGTGCCACCGACTGCAGTTCGCCATGGCGCGACAGGGTTTCGGCGAAGGTGGCGAGCCCGGCCTCCACCGCCTCGCCGCCACGCGTCAGCCGGTACAGCAGGCGCTTGCGGTAGAAGTCCTCGATGGTGGCGACGCGCGCGGTGTCCGGCTGCGCTTCGAGGTTGCCCCAGTCCACGAGCTGCGCGAGCAGGCCGTCGAGCTCCTCGGCCGCCGGCATGCGCTCGCGCCAGCGCGTTTCATGCAGGATTTCGTCGCTGCGCAAATGCAGCCGGAACTGCCGGCGCGCGGCGGCGAAGCAGTCCATGATCGCGCGGTAGGCGTCGGCGCGTTCGGCGCTGACGTGGCGGAACAGGCGGGCGGATTCGGTCTGGCTCATGCGCTGGGGATGCGGTCGCGATAAATTTCATCGCGAAACCGTTCCCAGTCGGCATTGGTGAATTCCGGCGCGAAGCCGGTGTCGCGGAATGTCGGAAATACCATTCGTGCCGCAACCCGCGCCGCCCCCGCGCGTCCGGCCGGGCGAATCCGTTGCTTGATGCGTGCGAGCCACGCTTTTGGCGATCGTGTCGAAGTCATTCCCGTATTCGTCGGCCGGCTTGCAGAGGGCGGCCTGGTTGCGGGGCTTACCTTATTCGCCGACGTTGGGTCGTTCAAGCGCTCAGTCCGCCGTCGCCAGTCGAGCACGCCAGTGCCGGAGTCTCGAGCATGGCGTCAGCCGTGCGCGACTTCGCGCGCGAGCGAGCGGATAAAGTCCTTGTCCTTGAGCAGTTCGGATTTCAGCGCCTGCGTCGCCGGCTGATCGATGGACCGACGCAGTGCCTGATTGATCTGCGTCTGATACGGCAGTGCGCCGCGCTTGGCAGCCGCCTGCTTGTAGTGCTCGACGACATCGCGGTCCAGTGCGATGGTGACGCGCACTTTGGCTTGGTCCGCGGTCTGCCCCTTGAGTGCCGGCAGCACGCCGCGACGCTTTACTTTCAGGGCCTTGAGGTCATATTCCTTGCGCATAAATCTTCGCCTCCCGGCGGGTGGCTCTGCGAGCAGAGATCAGACGGAGGATCGGTCCCCGCAGGGTATGGCTGACGATCAGCAGACGCCCTTGGTCGGGTGTCCGATCAACAGATCCTCGTCCTCGCTGTGCTCAGGGTCGTAAAACGCGACCTGCTCCGGATCGTGGAAGCAGGTCAGCGCCTCGACGAAAGAGACGCCGTACTTGGAGAGGTTGGCCTGCGCCTTCTCGTCGTTCCATTCAAACTGCATGGAATATGTATATCGTGCACAGGAATTCCGGGAAAGGCCAGCCTCAGTCGCCGGGGTTACAGTGTCATGGGTTACAGTGGGTTACGGGGCTACAGTGACATGATGCTCTAAGCCACTGCTGTCCGGTTAAATCGTGAATAGATTCAGTTGGTTGCACGGAACACCCTCGGGAGCAATGGACTCGCCGGTCGGAAAGGCTTGCTGCAAGGGCATCTTCTCGAAAAGGGTGATCGACAAAATCTGTAGCAAAGTGTAGAGCGAGGCATCCAGTTGCAGCTTTTTCTTGATGATGGCGACGAGCACATAGACCGACACGGCGATCCAGTCTCGCGACTCGTTGGCATCCGCGAGGGTCGATCAGGCCACCGGTTCGCGAAAGCCCCTGTGGTACGGCTTCGCCGCGTGGGCCAGCAGGCAGGCCTCGATGTCGCGCAGACTCTCCCGGTAAGTGAGTTGCGCCAAGGCCATGGCCCTGAATTGCTCGGCGCAGGCCAGCGACCGCAAGCCCTTGTCGCCACCGTGGAGCGCCACGCTCCGATGGAAGGCCTTCCACGGCAGAAAGTCCATGATCCGGGCGAACAGCGTCTTGCCAGTATTCATGGCAGTCTCCGGACAAAAGCCCGGAATTCTGCGGGAAACCCCATTTCCGAATTCAAATCGGAGACACCCATCGTCGCCTGCGATCCCGCGTCAATCATGGCTTTCAGTGATTCACCCTTCAATTAACCGGACAGCAGTGGAGGAAGTCTTATGTCAAGATTCGGTGAGACTCAGGAATTGAGCGGCTTGGGAAGGATGACGGCATGGGTCCTGGCCGGGCTGCTGTCGCTTCCGGCATCTGTGCCTGCTGCCGAAAGCGCAAAGGCCGCCGCGAAGGTGGATGGCGAATTCATCGTCGCCAACACCGCCGAGACGCGCGAATGGCCGAGCGCCGGGCTCGATTATGCGGAGACACGCTTCAGCAGGCTGAAGCAGATTAACGATAAAACCGTCAAGGACCTCGGCCTGGTCTGGTCCTATGATCTGGGATCCACGCGTGGAATCGAGGCGACGCCGCTGGTCGTCGACGGGGTCATGTACGTCACCGCCTCGTGGAGCGTGGTGCATGCCGTCGACGCGCGCACGGGCAAGAAGCTGTGGACCTACGATCCCGAGGTGCCGCGTGCTACCGGGACCAAGGCCTGCTGCGACGTCGTCAATCGCGGGGTGGCGCTGTACAAGGGCAAGGTTTACGTGGGCAGCCTGGACGGCCGGCTGATTGCCATCGACGCCGCGACCGGCAAGAAGGTCTGGGAGCGCGATACCTTGCTGAGACCAGACCTGGCGGCGACCATTACCGGAGCGCCGCGGGTGGTCAAGGGCAAGGTCATCATCGGCAACGGCGGGGCCGAGCTTGGGTTGCGGGGCTATATCACGGCCTATGATGCTGAAACCGGCGAGCAGGCCTGGCGCTGGTTCACGGTTCCGGGCGATCCGTCCAAACCGTTCGAGAACGAGGCCATGGAAATGGCTGCCAGGACCTGGGATCCCAGCGGAAAGTATTGGGAGGCCGGCGGTGGTGGCACGGTCTGGAACAGTATGGTCTACGACCCGGAACTCAATCTGCTCTACATCGGTGTCGGCAACGGTTCACCCTGGTCGCACAAGGCCCGCAGCCCCAAGGGCGGGGATAATCTGTTTCTGTCCTCGATCGTGGCGCTCAACCCGGACAGCGGTGAGTACGTATGGCACTACCAGGAAACCCCTGGAGACAATTGGGACTACACGGCGACACAGGACATCATCCTGGCGGATCTGGCGCTTGACGGGAAAGAAACCCGCAAAGTGCTGCTGCACGCGCCCAAGAACGGTTTTTTCTTCGTCATCGACCGCACCAATGGTCAGTTCATTTCGGCGAAGAACTTCGTCGACGTGAACTGGGCCACCGGCTATGACGAAAAAGGGCGCCCGATCGAAGTGCCGGAGAAACGTTCAACGGAAGAGCCCTTCGAGATACTGCCGGGGCCCTTTGGTGGGCATAACTGGCACTCGATGTCCTTCAACCCGTTGCTGAATCTCGCCTACATCCCCGCCCAGACCGTGCCATTGGTTCTGCAGCACGACAAGAACTGGAAGTTTGGTTCCAATGTTCCTGGCCAGCCGATGAGTGGTATCGGCTGGAATACCGCAATGCTGCTCAATCCGCGGCCTCCGGAAGCCGAGTCGTTCGGCCGGCTGATCGCCTGGGATCCCATCCATCAGAAGGAAGTCTGGCGTCACGAGCACGTCGCCCCATGGAATGGCGGTACGCTCACCTCCGCCGGCAATCTGGTATTCCAGGGCACGGCCGACGGCCGCCTGATGGCCTTCGACGCCAAGACCGGCAAGGCGCTCTGGGATACCGCAACCGGCACCGGGGCCGTCGCCGCGCCGATGACCTATCAGCTCGACGGCAAGCAATACGTGTCGATCGCCGTGGGCTGGGGCGGCGTGTTCGGTCAATCGGTGCGGGCAACCGAGCTGCGGACGCCGGGTACGGTGTACACGTTTGCGCTCGGCGGCAAGGCGAAGAAGCCGGCATTCGTGGATTACCAGCGCAACACCCTCCTTTCCGGTGTCAAATACCAGGCGGAAGACGTGCAGCCGGGCGCAGCTCTCTACGTCAGCCACTGCGTGTTCTGTCACGGTGTCCCCGGTGTGGACAAGGGTGGCGACATTCCCAACCTGGGTTACTCCGCAACGGCGGTCATCGAGAATCTCGACAAGTTCGTCTTCGAGGGACCGATGATGCCGCTGGGCATGCCGGACTTCACCGGCAAGCTCGCGCCGGAGGAGGTCGAGAAGATCAAGGCTTTCATTCAGGGTACTGCGGACGCGATCCGGCCGAAGTCCTAGTGGAGCGAGGCGCGGCCGGGCGATGGCGCACGGCCGTACTGCGGTCGGATTCGAGGAGATTAGAATGAAAACAGGAAGCCCCGTGAGGGTCTTGCGAAATTTCCGCTGAAATTGGTTTGAGTGCTTGCACCAGCGGCGCGCTGGTTATTTGTTGACCAGCCCGGAAGCCTCCGACCGGAATCCGGATGCCGGTGTGGTCAAGAAGTGTTCATTGCCTGGTTTTGCGGGCACGGTGAATCCGGCGCCAGTGCGCACGAAAGGTATGGACGGGGTTACGGTGACGGTATACGAAACGCACGAATTGGTTCGAACCGAATAGGGGAAACAGTAAACCGTCACCGTAACCCGCGTAACCCGTAACCCGTACCCCCCCAAGACCCTCTATAGAATGGTTTCGTCTGCACACAACACCGCAAAACCATCATTGCAGGCGATCCCATAGAATCGACCCTCGTTTCAAGGAGACAAACCCCATGAGCATCACCGCTCTCGAAATGAACCTGCTGCGCCGCCAAAACCTCGGCGACGGCCTGCGCCGCTCGGCCCTCGCGGCGCCGAACAAGCCCGCAATCATCTACTACACCACCGACGGCAAGAGCCGCAGCGTCACCTACGCCGAGCTCAACAGCATGGCCAACGCCGTGGCGCACAACCTCACGAAACGCGGCATCGCCAAGGGCGACAAGGTAGCCGCGCTTTCGCGCAACAGCATCGAATTCCTCGTGCTCGGCCATGCACTGCACAAGATCGGCGCCTGGCTGGTGCCGATCAACTTCATGCTGCAGCCGCCCGACGTGCAGCACCTGATCGGCTTCTCCGAAACCAAATGGTTCTTCGTCGAAGATGCCTTGCTGGGCAATGTGTCCCCCGTGCTCGACAAGCTCACTGGCGTGCAGCAGTTCGTGCAATTCGGCCCGAGTCCAAGCCGCCCGGCGGGCTGGATGGCCTTCGACGAATTGCTGCCAGGCCCCACGCACGAGCCCGAAGTGCTCATCGAAAGCGACGACGTGGCCACGCTGCTGTTCACGAGCGGCACCGAGTCCGCCCCCAAGGGCGTGCTCTCCAGCCATGCCAACTACTATGCCGCGCATATGGGCTGGTCGATGAACATCGGCTACTCCAAGGACGACTGCTTTCTGGTCAGCATTCCGTTGATCCACATGGCTGCGTACCTTTTTTGCACGCTGTGCCTGACCCACCAAATCACCATCGTGATGACGCAGTCGCCCCAGCCCGTGCAAATGATCGAGCTGATCGAGCGCCACCGCATCACGGCCACTGCGCTGCCGCCCACGCTGTATGTGGCATTGATCGCGTGTCCCAATTTCAAGACCTGCGACCTCAGCAGCGCCAGCAAGTTTGTGAGCTGGGCCTCGACCATCCCCAAAGCCATGATCGATGGCTGGAAGCAGGTGGCGCCGAATCTCCGCTTTTATTCGGGCCAGGGCATGAGCGAAACCACTGCCGCGCCCCAGACGGTGGGTAGCATCGCCAGCTGGGACGAAATGCCCAACGGCGACGGCCGCTGGGTGGGCTGGCCCGCAGCCTACTGTGTGGAACTGCGCCTGGTCGATGACGAGGACAAGGACGTGCCCATAGGCACGGCAGGCGAGCAGATCGTGCGCGGCCCGGCCGTAATGAAGGGCTATTACAAGAACGAAGAAACCAACCAGCGCGTGTTCCGCGGCGGCTGGTTCCATACCGGCGACGTCATGTTCCGCGACGCCGCAGGCAACCACTTCTTTGCCGACCGCAAGAAGGACATGATCAAGAGCGGCGGCGAGAACGTCTATTGCCAGGAGGTCGAAAGCGTGCTCGGCACACACCCCGCCGTGATGCAGTGCGCCGTGTTCGGCCTGCCCGACGAACGCTGGGGCGAGGCCGTCGCCGCGGCCGTGATTGCGCGCGCCGACAGCACTGCCAGCGAAGCCGAGCTGATCGAATACTGCCGTGAACGCCTGGCCGGCTTCAAGACGCCCAAACGCATCTTCTTTCGCACTTCGATGCCCATCAGCGCCGCGAACAAGCTGCTCAAACGCGAGCTCAAGGCCGAATACGCATGTGAGCTGAAAGCCTGACCAGGCAACCACCACGAAAATTAAGGAGACAAACCATGGCAAACGCCTCCTGATTAGCGTGAATCACGCGCGGCGTGATGCCGAGCTACCCGCTACCCGCCTGCGGGAGAGCAACCGTGTTCCGCGTCAAGCAGTCGAGGCTGCAGTACGGTGCGGATTCCAAAGCTGCCGGGTACGCAGGATGGCATTGAGTCGGTAGGGTGGGCAAAGGCCGTAGGCCGTGCCCACGCGGACGTTCACGCCCGGCCACCGCGTGGGCACGCTGCGCTTTGCCCACCCGGCCGACAGGCGCGGGGTTCGCGCAGATCGTGACGGCGCCGAAATCGACGCTGCGGGGATCGAATGCCAGCTCGCACAAGGTGTCGCTGGCGGTGGCGGTCACCGCGACCGACAGGGTTTCGCCGTGGATACCCAGAGCGGTCAGTTCGGTGGCAACGGTCCTGGTTTCGGTGGCGGTGAAGCTAATCTCGAAATCCAGCGACTCGCCCGGCGCCAGTGGGGTGGCTTCGTCCAGCGCCGGGCTCAGCGTCAGTGCCGGCGCGTTTTCGATGGAAACCGACTGCAGCGCGCAGCCCGGCTTTTCGGCACCGTTGCTCAGGCTCAGCGTCAGCGTCGCGGTGCTGTCGAGCTTCACGCTGCCGAAGTCCAGCGATGCCGGGATTTCCAGCCGGTCGATGAGACCGTTGCCATTGCTGTCGATGGTCTCGATCGATCCGCTGGCATCGTCGCTGGCGAGCGTGACCGCCGGGTCGATCACCGGCAGCAACACGTTGGTGACCCGGCTGCCGGCGCCGCCCTGGGCCGTCGCCTCGACGCTCAGCAGCAGGTCGCCGGCGACCTCCGGCCGAACGGTGCCGACGAGGTCGCCGCCGTCCTGCGTCAGATTCAGCGTGGCCTGATGAGCGCCGGCATCGGTGAGCGTCAGCGTGCCGCGATCCAGCGGCAGCGCCGCGCCGTTGCGCGTCATCGAGAAACGGATCGCGGAGTCCGCGCCGAGCACGCCGATCTGCGGCGTCGCGTAGAGATAGGCCGCGTCGGCGAGACCGACCGGGAAGGCCGACAGGACCGCCCGGCTCTCGCCCGAAGTTCCGGTGACCTTGACGCGCAGCGTCGCCACGCCGCTCTGCGCGGCGCTGATCGTTCCCTGGATCACGCCGAGGCCGCCGAGCCCGAGGTCGCCGATGCTGACGACGAGGCGCATGGTTCCCTCCATGGGTTGCTCGGGACTATTCGGGGCCGGACGGACAGGCGAAATACGGCGCTTCCAATGCGTCGACCTGCCAGGTGGAATCGGAAAAGACGGCGCCGCGGTGGGTCCGCTCGCGCCGCAGGACCACCACCCAGGCGCCGCGCTCTTCGGGAACCACGCCTTCGAGCCGCAAGGAGGTCTGCGCGTCGGCCTGCAGGTCTCGCTGCCGCACGCCGTCCCAGACGTCGATCGAATAAAAGGCGTCGCGGCCGAGGTTGTTGCCGAGGTCGATGAAGGTCCGCAGCCAGCCCAATGGCCGCGCGTCCTCGTGATCGAGACGGTTGGCGAACAGGATTAAGCAGGCACCCAGGTCGATCAGCCGGGCATCGCGAAGCGTGCCGCGGGTATCGGCTCCCGGCGGGAAGCGCTCGGCCGGAATGAAGGTATTGGCGCCGCTGCCGCGTTGGTAGACGGCATCGGTGACCCTCTCGGCCCGAGGCGGCTCGGCGCCCGGTTCGATGAACACGAAGGGCTCTGGCGGTGCCCACTCCTGCGCACGCACAGGCCAGGGCGCCGGGCGTGACGGCAATAGAAGGTTTCGCGGTTGGCGGCCGGGTCCGAATACAGCGCCTGCACGCCCGGCAGTGCCGTCAGGTCGACACGGCGCGAGGGCGTCGCCATCGCCGTCGCCATGGCCTGTCCGGCGAGTACGCAAAGCAGCGCCCCCAACGCGATCCTCGCCCGCAAACGGAACATCCTGTTCCCCCCGCATGCCGATTCCCCAAGCGCCGCCGATGGTCTCCGATTCCGTTCGAGTGTCCCGCGGTGCGCCACCGGACACGAGCTTAGCGGCAAAGTCGCCGATTGGACATCACCTGAACAGGTGATGTTTTTACCTGCGGGCGATACCGGCCCTCGATGAGACGGGCTGCGGTTCTGCCGGTGCGGTGCTTGCGTGCGGGGCTTCGAGGCGATAGCCTGCCCCAGCGCCGATTTGTTCCCGCTTGCGGGCGCTTTACAAATACCAGCTAACAGCCAGCCGCGAGCGCCACCCTGCACAATGAATCGCCTGCGGCATGGCCGTAGCCCTCACCCACCGCTCGCAGTCGCGAGCGGTCCCCCTCTCCCGCAAGCGGGCGAGGGTCGGTCGGCATCACGCCGCGCGTGATTCACGCTAAAAGGGGCCTGGCGTTCGAGTGACCGTAAGCCCGTTTGGCGAAAGCTGGCGGGCTTTTGTGTTTTCGGAGATTGCGTTGAACGATTCCTTTGACCCGGCCTGGAGCGTCGATACCCTCGGCATTCGCGCGGCCGAACTGCGTAGCCAATGGGGCGAGCATTCGCCGGGCATTTTCGCCACCTCCAGCTTCTGCTTCGACAGCGCCGAGCAGGCGCAGGCGACGTTTGCCGAGCAGCGCGGCGGCTACATCTATTCGCGCTTCACCAATCCCACCGTGGCGGCCTTCGAGCAGCGGCTGGCGGCGATGGAAGGCGGCGACGCCTGCGTCGCCACCGCCAGCGGCATGGCGGCGATCCTGTCGCTGAGCCTGACGCTGCTCAAGCAGGGCGACCACGTCATCGCCTCGCGCACCTTGTTCGGTTCCACGATTTCGCTGTTCAACAACTACGTCGCCAAATTCGGCGTGCGTTTCAGTTATGTCGATCCCTGCGATCTCGACGCCTGGCGCGAGCAGATGGGGCCGGACACGAAGATGCTGTTCGTGGAAACGCCGACCAATCCGCTGGGGGAGATCGTGGACCTGCGCGGCCTGGCCGATATCGCGCATCGGGGCGAGGCGCTGCTGGTGGTCGACAACTGCTTTCTCACCCCGGCCCTGCAACGGCCGCTGTCGCTGGGCGCCGATCTGGTGATGCACTCGGCCACCAAGTATCTGGACGGACAGGGCCGCTGCGTCGGCGGTGCCATCGTCGGCGATGCGCAGCGCGTCGGCAAGCAGTTGTTCGGTTTCATGCGCACCTGCGGGCCGTGCATGAGCCCGTTCAATGCCTGGGTGTTTCTCAAGGGCCTGGAAACCCTGAATCTGCGCATGCGCGCCCACGGCGATGGCGCGCAGCGCATCGCAGAATGGCTGGCACAGCATCCGGCGGTGGCGCAGGTGCACTACGCCGGGCTGGCCAGCCACCCGCAGCATGAACTGGCCAAGGCGCAGCAATCCGGCTTCGGCGGCATCGTTTCTTTCGAGTTGCACGGCGGCCAGGCGGCGGCGTTCCGCATGATCAACGCCACCCGTCTGCTCTCGATCACCGCCAATCTCGGTGACACGCGCAGCACCGTCACGCATCCGGCGACCACCACGCATCTGCGCATCGGGCCGGAGCTGCGCGAGCGAGCCGGCATTCGCGATGGCCTGGTACGGCTGTCGATCGGCCTGGAAGGCGTCGACGATTTGATCGCCGACCTGGAGCAGGCACTGGTGTGAGCGACGCCGGGTTGCAGGCGGTCTACGATGCGCTGGTCGAATGCGATCCGGTCGAGAAGTGCCGCAAGCTCGGAGGGGTCGAAATCGGCGAGGGCATCGCCCGGGTACCGCGCGCGCAGCCGGTCGAAGCGATCCCCGGCCGGCCGCCACGGCCGCTGTTGTGCCACCCGCGCGAGATGCCGAAACGCAGTCTCGGCGGGCCGGCCGGTCGCGCGGCGCTGCTGCACGCGGTGGCGCATATCGAGTTCAACGCCATCAACCTGGCGCTGGACGCGATCTGGCGTTTCGAGGCGATGCCCGCGGACTATTACCACGACTGGCTCAGCGTGGCCCGTGACGAGGCGCGCCATTTCGGCCTGTGCCGGCAGCGCCTGCGCGAAATGGGCCTGGACTACGGCGAGCTGCCGGCGCACGACGGCCTGTGGGAAGCCGCGCAGAAGACCGCGCACGACGTACTGGCGCGCATGGCCTGCGTGCCGCGTGTGCTGGAAGCGCGCGGCCTGGACGTGACGCCCGGCATGATCGAGCGCCTGCGCCAGGCCGGGGACGAACGCAGCGTCGCCGTGCTGGAGGTGATTCTGCACGAGGAAGTGCGCCATGTGGCCATCGGCACGCGCTGGTTCCGTGAACTGTGCGCGCAGCGCCAACTGCCGCCGGACCCGACCTTTCGCGACTTGCTGGCGCGACATCAGATGCAGGTCCGGCCGCCGTTCAACTGGCCGGCGCGCGAGGCGGCGGGGTTTGTGCGCTGCGAGCTTCCTGGCCTTTGATCAAGGCGCTGCCGCCTGGTCCCCCATGGGGGAATGCGTGAAGACCAGCGGTTGCTTGACCTCGAGCGACTGTATCGTCACGTCGACATCGGCGATGCTGATGCCTAGCAGATCGAGCAGCGCAAATACCAGTGAATCAATTGCCGTGAGCAATGGAGTGAGCAGGTCCACGAGAAAGTTTGTCAGCACGTTAAGGAGATCGGTAATGTGCAAAATATCGAGCAATTTCAACACGAGCCACAGGACGCCCCCCAGCAGGCTCGGATCTTCGAAAACCAGGCCCCCATCGGCAAGAACCGCATTGACCGAATCGATCAGGTCCGACACGAGCGGGGACAGCGCACTGTCGGCTGAGGCTTCGGTGGCAGCCGGATAAGGGCCTTCTACCGTATCGGCGATGCCCTCGTTACCGATCACGCTTACGATGACGGGATCCGCCAAACCGAGCTTGAGTATCGGTAAGCCCAGGAGCGACAGCGAAATCAGCTTGGTTGGTGCCTCCAGTGAGTCGACGCCCTCCGGCGCGGCGCCGCCAGGCAGATAGGCGCCGATACCGGCGCGCAGGGTCGCCGTCTTGCTGAGCACATCAACAGCCGGTTCGGGATGGTGGAGATCCTGGCACTGCACGGCTTCGGCGACCGACTCGGCCTGAGCCGCCTCCACCACCACGGCCAGGCTGATGGCCCCAGCGCCGTCGGCGCCCAGCAACGCCGCCGGATTCAGTATCGAAAGCAGGTTGGCATTGACCACAATGGCCACCTGCGAGGTTCGTGCGCGCACGCGTGGGGCACCATCGGAGAAGTAGCCTGGTGCGCCGGCGGCGATCTGCGACGGTTCGATGATGTTGATGGAGACCTGCAAGTCCGCGAGGCTGCCGACGATGGCTGAAAGCGGGCCCAGAAGAGGCTTCAAGGCTTCGGCGCTGAGGTCGACGGCCACCGGGATGCCTTCGGCGCCGCCTTCGGCGAGCCCGCGCAGCAGCTCGAGCACGTTGATCGGTAGCGCGCCGACCACGCCTTCCAAACCATTTTCAACGATGACGACGTTTCCGGGCGAGACCGTGATCGACGGGTCCACAACGTCGGCGAGGTTTTCGACGATGCCGCGTGTGACCAGAAGGTCGACAGCGCCGACCGTGACGTCGAGCGTGGTGGCGATCGCATTGAGCAACAGCGGTAATTCAATGTCGGTGGTCAGCAGGGAGTTGATGCCGCGCGGATCGTTCTCGCTGGTCGCCAGACCGAGTTCGACGGCGATCGAGCCGAGTGTGACGCTTGCATCCGCCAGCGCGTGATAGGAGGCTACATCGAGCTGAATGTCGGTTCGCAGCAAGGTGCCCAGCAGGGCATTGAGCAGGATCGATTGTGTAGTGTCCAGCGAAAGCAGGGTTGAACCGACGCTCATCGCGACTTGCGGTATCTGTCGGGCAGAGGCGTAGACGACGAGTTCGTTCGCAGAGCTTCCTTCAGTCGGGAACGGAAAGAAGCGTCTCGGGAACGGGCGGTGGAGTTCGACGTAGACCGCGTCGGCTTCGTCGATATCGGTCAGCGTGAATGTGCGGCTGCCGGCGCTGGACGTTTCTTTACCTACCTCGAAAAAGGAGCCGCCTTCCTCCAGAGTCGTCCAGGACGCACCGTTGGTTTCCAGAGACAGCTTGATATTGTCCTCGACATCCTTCTTCGTTGCCATTTCTGTGCCATCGCAACGTGCGATGGCGCGCGAAGCGTCCAGCGCCGCCATGTCCGCCTGCTTCTGCAGCACGCGCTTGGCGAAGTAGAGATTGCCGATGTCCAGTGCCAGGAATACCGCCGATAGCATGGCAATGAGGCCGATACCTGCGATGACGGCCACTGCGCCGCGTTGGCGGTGGCGTCCATGCAGGGAATATCCGTATTCCATAAGGCTGTTCCTGATCCATCCAGATATTCGGATTGTGGGATCGATCATCCCTGCTGCGCGCATGCGGAGGGACGAACGGCTGCGGCGATGCGACCGGAGGCTATTTCGCGGCCGGTCCGCCGACGAGGCGGCGTTCCCAATCCGCACCGGTGAGGCGCAGGTATTCGCAGCGCCGCGGGCGCCAGTCCGCCAGCACGATGCGCTCGCGGCCGCCGGCCAGGGCGTGCTCGGCGGGGCGGTGCGTGTGGCCGTGGATCATGCGGGTGCAGCCATGCCGTTCGAGTTCGCGTTCGATCGCGGCGGTGCTGACGTCGGTGATCTGCTCGGGCTTGCCGCGCTGCGCATCGGCGCTGCGATGGCGCAGGCCGCCGGCAATCCGTTCGCGCAGGCGTCGCGGCAGGGCGACGAAGCCCGCCTGCGCGACGCGGTTGCGGGCGAAACGGCGCCAGCGCTGGTAGGCGACGTCGTCTTCGCAGTAACGGTCGCCATGCGACAGCAGCGTGGCGACGCCGCCGAAATGCAGGTGGCGCGGCTCGCCCAGCAACGCCACGCCGGTGGCGGCGGCGAAACGTTCGCCGACCAGGAAATCGCGGTTGCCGTGCATGAAGCCGATGCGCGTGCCGCTGCGGGTGCAGTCGAGCAGGGCCGCGCATTCGGCGGCGTAGACTTCCAGGCCCACGTCGTCGCCGATCCAGTATTCGAACAGGTCGCCGAGGATATAGACGGACTGCGCGTCGGCGGCCGGTCCTCGCAGAAACGCGATGAAACGCTCGCGCAAGGACGACGGCCCTGGCGGCAGATGCAGGTCCGCCAGAAGCAGGACCGCACCCGCGGCGGGAGGGGGCATCGCGGGCCTGGTGCTACTGGCCGGCATCCGAGCCGTCCACCGGCACGATGCTCTGGATGCTCACGGTCGTTTGCGGGACATCGCGCGGGAACGGGCCCTTGGAACCGGTCGGTGCGGTGGCGATGCGGTCGACCACGTCCATGCCTTCGATGACTTTTCCGAACACGGCATAGCCCCAGCCGCCGGGCGATTGTTCAGCGTCCAGCGAGGCATTGTCACGATGGTTGATGAAGAATTGGCAGCGCGCGCTATGCGGGCTCGGGGTGCGCGCCATCGACAGGGTGCTGCGGCTGTTTGAAACGCCGTTGCGGGATTCGTTTTCGACCGGTTCGCGTGCCGGGCGTTCCTTGAAGCTCTCGTCATAACCGCCGCCCTGGATCATGAAGCCTTCGATCACGCGGTGAAACACGGTGCCTTCGTAGTGCCCGCTTTCCACGTACTGCAGGAAATTGGCGACGGTCTTCGGCGATTGCTCGGAATACAGCTCGATCAGCAGGTCGCCCTCGCTGGTCTGCATGCGGACGCGGGGCAGGGCTTCGGTCTTGTTCATGAGATTTCTGGTGTTGTCGTGGAGTTGTGCTTGAAGGGAGCCGGACGCTTTTCAGGCGACCTTGCAGAATTCGCTGGCGGCGGACACAGCGGCCAGGGCGTCTTCGATGACTTCGATGCCTGCGCCGGACCGACAGGCGCGCTCGGACAGTACGCGCCGCCACTGTCGGCCGCCGGGCTGTCCGTGAAACAGCCCGAGGATGTGGCGCGTGATCGTGGGCAGATTATTGCCCGCCGCGAGACGCTGTTCGACATAAGGGAACAGCGCGTGGACGATCTGGTGGCGGTCCCGGGTACTGGCCTGCGCGCCGAACAGGCGCTCGTCGACCTCGGACAGCAGCCAGGGGCGATGATAGGCGGCGCGTCCGAGCATCACGCCGTCGACATGGCGCAGATGTTCCTCGCAATCATCCACGGTTTCGATGCCGCCGTTGATGACGATGCGAAGCTGCGGGTAGTCCTGCTTGAGCCGGTACACCACGTCGTAATTCAGCGGCGGGACTTCCCGGTTTTCCTTGGGGGACAGTCCTTTCAACCAAGCCTTGCGCGCATGCACGATGAAGGTCTCGCAGCCGGCGGCCGCCACGTGATCGACGAAGGCGCGAAGAAAGACCTCATCTTCGCAATCGTCCACGCCGATGCGGCACTTGACGGTGACGGGCAGGGCGGTGGCGCCGCGCATCGCGGCCACGCTGGCCGCGACATGCGCCGGCTCGCGCATCAGGCAGGCGCCGAAGCGGCCTTCCTGCACGCGGTCGGACGGACAGCCGCAATTGAGGTTGACCTCGGCGTAGCCCCAGCGTTCGGCCAGCTCCGCACTATGGGCCAGCTCGCCGGGGTCGCTGCCGCCGAGTTGCAGCGCCAGCGGATGCTCGGCCGCATCGTAATCCAGGTGTCGCGCGACGTCGCCGTGCAAGAGCGCGCCGGTGGTCACCATCTCGGTGTAGAGCAGGGCACGGCGTGTGAGCTGCCGGTGGAAATACCGACAGTCCCGCGTCGTCCAGTCCATCATCGGCGCGATGGAAAACCTGTGGTGCGTGTCATTCAATGGCTGTCCTGTGCCCGCGAGTTTGCGCCGCAAGCGTACCCGCTGCAGGCCGTCGAGGTCGGTTTCTTGAACCCGCAAGTTTGCGGAGAAATGGCTTGCCTTCGCAAGATTCAGGCGGTCGGCCATCGCCGTCTGCGACTTACGGAATGCGCGGCAGGGTCCAGGGACACTGGATCGACCAGCATTGGTATCCCGCAACCGTGAAGTGATTCCGGGTGACATCGGAACCTTCGTTCTGATTGCCTGGCCTGGGTGCGGATCGGCAATGGCGTCCCGCCACCAGACCGAAAAGTTCGACAGCCTGACGCCATAGCCCTCAGCCGTGGCATTGGCCACCGGCGCGAAGCGCAGCCACTCGAACTGCATGGCCGCGCTCCACAGGGCATACAGCACCAGCGCTCGGTAGCGGGCGGCATGGCCTTCTCGCTTCAGTCGCCGAACAGGGTCTCCTCGGCTTCGTCGAAGGCATCGGCCACGGGCTGGCATCTGGCGTTGCAGTTTCGACGTTGTTGAACTGCCGGCAGGACCACCGGCATGATTAGTTTGCCAGTGAAATATTGTCTGATAAGATGATGATCATCGGCCTTACAGTGGCCGCTGCATCGCCAGGAACCATGCTGCGCGTGCCGGCGAAGATCGCCGCCGCCGTCGTCGTCCGTTGACGGCAATGGCAGTACTCCTGGCGCCGCGCGCGGCTTGAGATCGGGACTTGTTTGCCAATGACGAAACTTGCGACGCACATCTCGATCATGGTTGCCGGCATCGACCGTGTGAGCCAGCTGATGCCTGGCATGCCGAAGCAGTTGATGGTTCTGGCGCGGCTCATTCTGATCATCAGCCGCAGGTTCGAGGAACGCCTGGCGCATGAGCTGGCACCGCACCGGCTCAATCAGAGTGAACTGATCACGCTGATGTTTCTGTGCAGTCGGCCCGATGGGGTGTCGACGCCGGGGGAGTTGTGCGCCGTGACCTGGGAGAGCACATCGAACATGACACGGATCGGCAACGCCCTGATCGGACGTGGTCTGATCGTGCGCAAGCCGAGCCGAACCGACCGGCGGCGCGTGATGATCGGCGTCACGCCGTCCGGGCGGCGCTTCGTGCAGCGCCTCGTGCCGACGATGTTTCCGGTCCTGGAGAAACTGTTCGGAAACTTCAGCGCGGCCGAGCTGGCGCGACTGAACCGGCTGCTGATCAAGCTCGCAGGCAATGTCGACTGCCTGTACGAAGCGGATTCCGGGAACGGGAGATCTCGATGAAGTTCCGGCAACGGCGCTGTGCGCTGCTGGCGGTGGCCGCCGCCGGCGTCGTGGCCCTCTGCGCCTGCAGCCTCCCTCAGCGCGTGTCGCCGCCCGCGCTGGACGGCCAGGCATCGCTGGGCGATCTGCAGGTGGCCACCCTCGGCGCATGGCCGCAGTCGGCGTGGTGGAGGGCCTACCGGGATCCGCAGCTCGACCAGCTGATCGGGCTGGCGATGCGCACGACGCCGGATCTCGCGCTCGCCAGCGCCCGCGTGCAGAGCGCGGAATCCGCAATGAGGGCCGTCGCTGCGCAGGCCGGGCTGTCCGTCAACGGCAGTGCCCAATGGTCGCGGCGTCGCATGAGCGACCATGGCATATTGCCCACCGAGTTCCTGGGCATCAGCTGGTACAGCCAGGCCGACATCGGCCTGCAGATGAACTACGAACTCGACTGGTGGGGCAAGAAGCGGGCCGCCGTCGAGGCGGCAATCGGTGAGATGCGGGCGGCGGCGGCGCAGGCTGCAGCGGCCGCACTGACGATTCAGTACGCCGTGGCGGACACCTACTTCGCCTGGCAGGCCGATCAAGCGCGGCTGGGGCTGGCTGGTGACCGACTTGCGGCGCAGAAGCGCCTCACCGGGATTGCGGACCTGCGCGTCAGCCATGGCGTCGATCTTCCGGACGAGGCCCAGGTTGCGCACGCGCAGCTTGCGGCAGCGCGCGAACAGCTGACCGCTTTGCAGGGCTCGGCCAGGGTCCGGCTGGCGGGTCTGGCGGCTCTGATCGGTGTGCCGATGGACCGCCTGCCGCCGCTTGCGCCGCGCGCGCTCCCGGAAGTGGCGCAGGGACTGCCTGCGGACGCCAGCCTGAACCTGTTGGCGCGCCGGCCCGACGTCACCGCGAGCCGTTGGCAGGTCCAGGCAGCACTGCGTCAGACCGATGTGGCACGTGCCCAGTTTCTGCCGGATTTCAGCCTGGGGGCCCTGGTCGGGCTGTCGAGCATCGACATGGACCGCCTGTTCGACGGCGGCAGCCGGGTTTTCGAGCTGACGCCCGCGCTGCACCTGCCGGTCTTCAACAGCGGGCTGCTCAAGGCGAACTATGGCGCGCGCCGGGCGCAGCTTGAGGCTGCGATCGCCAGCTACCGCAGCACGGTGCTCGCTGCGGTGCGCGAGGTCGCGACGCAGGCTCTCACCGCGCAGACGCTGGGCGAGCGGCGGCGCGAGCAGAATGAGCAGCTCGCGGCCGCGAACATGCTTTACGCCAGCGCGCTTTCGCGCGGGCAGCAGGGCGTCAGCGACGCGCGCGACGCGCTGGAGGCGCAGTCACGCCTGCTGACGCAGCGCGATAGCACGCTACAGGTTCACGCGCTGGCGCTGGCCGCGGATCTCTCGCTGATCAAGGCACTGGGTGGCGGCTACCGGGCTGACGCCGGGGTGCCGCCACGATCTCCCGGCGCCACTACTTCAGGAGTCCCGTCCCGATGAGCGAAACTGCGTCCAATACCGAAATCGGAAATGGCGGTGACAAGCCGAATGGCATTCCGGCAGCGCGTGGGCGCGCGCTGCTGATCCTCGCCGCCGTATTTGTCGTCGCCGCACTCGCATGGCTGTTGCTGTGGCTGTTTGTATTCTCGGCATGGGAAACGACTGACAACGCCTATGTCGGCGGCAACCTCGTCGGCATCTCCGCGCAAGTCCCCGGCACGGTCGTGGAAATTCTCGCCGACGATACGCAGCGCGTCGACGAGGGCCAGGTGGTGGTCCGCCTCGATCCGACGGACGCCGATGTGCGCCTGAGCCAGGCCCGCAGTGCCTTGGCGCAAGCCGTGCGCGCGGTGCGCCAGCAGGTGAGTACTGCGGGCGGCGCCGACGCTCAGCTTGTCGCGAGCGAAGCGGCGCTGAAGAAGGCACAGGACGATCTCGCCCGCCACTTGCCGCTGCTCAGGCAGCAGGCCACTTCGCCCGAGATCATCCAGCATCTGCGTGAAGCGGTGCGTCAGGCGCAGGCCGGCGCGGAGGCCGCCCGGGCACAGGCCGCCGCCGCCCACGCGGCCATCGATGACACGGCGGTCGCCAACCACCCGATCGTGGAACAGGCTCGCGCCGATTTCCGTGCGGCGTGGGTGGCGGCCCGGCGCAACGTGATCTACGCCCCGGTTTCCGGCTACGTGGCGCAGCGCAGTGTCCAGCTTGGCCAGAGCGTGCAGCCGGGGCAGCCGTTGATGACCGTGGTCCCGCTCGACCAGCTGTGGGTTGATGCCAATTTCAAGGAGACGCAACTGCGCCGCGTGCGCATCGGCCAGCCGGTTGAACTGGTCTCCGACATTTACGGTGGCGGCGTCGAATATCACGGGACGGTTCTGGGCATCGGCGCCGGTACCGGCAGCGTGTTCTCGCTGCTGCCGGCGCAGAATGCGACCGGCAACTGGATCAAGGTCGTGCAGCGCCTGCCGGTGCGCATCGCGCTGGATCCGGGGTCGCTGCGCGAACATCCACTGCGCGTCGGCCTGTCGATGGAAGCGTCGGTGGACGTCAGCGACGACAGCGGGCCGGCGCTGGTCCCCACGCCGGCAGAGCATCCGGTGGCCAGCACACAGGTGTACGCGCGCCTGATCGCGCAGGCCGACGAGCGGGCTGCGGAGATCGTTCACGCCAACCTGGGCCGGCCCAAGGACTGATCCGCCATGTCAAAGCCGGAGGAAGGCCCGCAGGCATTTCCGCCCCTGCACGGCGCGGTCCTGGTTGTACTGACCATCGCCATCGCGTTCAGCACCTTCATGGAAGTGCTGGACATCACCATCGTCAACGTGTCGGTCCCGCACATTGCCGGCAGTTTGGCGGTCAGTCCCAGCGAAGGTACCTGGGCGATCAGCTCCTATGCCATGGCCAATGCCATCATGCAGCCGATCAGCGGCTGGTTGGCACGGCGCTTCGGCGAGGTGCGGACCTTCGTGGTCTGCACCCTGCTGTTCGTGTTGTTCTCGATGCTCTGCGGGCTGGCCACCAGTCTGCCGATGCTGGTGGTCGGACGCCTGTTGCAGGGTGCAGGCTCTGGCCCCATGGTTGCATTGTCACTGAGCCTGCTGCTGTCGATCTACACCAAGGAGAAACAGGGTATCGCGCTGGCGCTCTGGGCCGTGACGGTTCTGCTGGCGCCGATCTTCGGTCCGATTCTGGGCGGCTGGCTGACCGACAACCTGTCCTGGCCGTGGATCTTCTACATCAATGTTCCGGTCGGGCTGCTGGCCGCGGCTGTGACGTGGTATCTGATGCGCGACCGGGAAACCCGCATCGTGCGCAATCCGGTCGACACCGTCGGCATCGTGCTGCTGGTGGTCGGCGTCGGCGCACTGCAGTTCATGCTCGATACCGGCAAGGATCACGACTGGTTTGCATCGCCAATGATCACGACGCTGGGCATCGTCGCGCTGGTGTGCATCAGCTTCCTGATCGTCTGGGAACGCTATGCCGAGCACCCGGTCGTCGACCTTTCGCTGTTTCGCCGGCGCAACTTCAGCATCGGCGTGCTGGCGCTGTCGATCGGGATGTTCTCGTTTTTCGGCATCAACGTCATTTTCCCGCTGTGGCTACAGACAACGCTGGGCTACACTGCGATGTGGGCGGGTCTCGCGGTCGCGCCCGTGGGCGTGCTTGCGGTCTTGGTGGCGCCGATCCTCGGCAGCAATATGCACCGGCTGGAGCTACGGGCGGTCACGAGCTTTGCCTTTCTGTTCCTCGCAGCCGTGTCTTACTGGTTCTCATTGTTCAACAGTTCCGCCGCCTTCGTCGACCTGGCGATGCCGCGCCTGATCATGGGGCTGGCTTTGCCGCTGTTCTTCATTCCGCTCAACCAGATCTATCTGTCGGGCCTGCCGGCCGAGCAGGTCGCCAGCGCGTCCGGGCTGGTCAACTTTTTCCGCACCCTTGCGTCCAGCGTGTCCACCGCCCTGGCCGTCACGTTCTGGGATCACCAGACGGACCTCCACCGATCGGTGCTGTCGGAGCAGGTCGCAGGCACCAGTCCCGGCGCGGTTGCATTTCTCGATACACTCGGAACGGTCGGCATGGACAGCCGGCAGGCCATCGGGCTCGTCGATCAGATCGTCGTGCGTGAAGCCGCGACGCTGGCCGTCAACAACATCTTCCTCGGCTGTGCATTCTTGTTCATCATTCTGATTCCCCTGATCTGGCTCGCCCGGCCGCCCTTCGACGGCGCGCAAGGCGCGGCACCCCACTGAAAATCTCTCCCCTCAACGGATCCACCAGGAAAAGCCATGACCATCAAGACAGGCTGGCAGGGCCGCTACTACGAAGACTTCGAGATTGGCGATGTCTACTTGCACCCGCTCGGCCGCACGCTCACCCAGGCCGACAACATCTGGTTCACGCTGCTGACGCAGAACACCGCGCCGCTGCACTTCGACCAACACTACGCGGCCCAGACCGAGTTCGGGCGGCCGCTCGTCAACAGTTGCCTGACCCTTGCGCTGGTCACCGGACAGAGCGTGGCGGATGTATCCCAGAACGTATTTGCCAACCTCGGCTGGGACGAGGTCCGCCTGCCACACCCGGTGTTCGAAGGCGACACGGTGTATTCACGCTCCGAGGTGCTGGAAAAGCGCGACGCGCGTTCGCGGCCCGAGGTTGGCATCGTCACGGTCCGCACCGAAGGGCGCAATCAGCACGGACGGCCCGTGATAGGCTTTCGCCGGACTCTGATGGTGTACCGGCGCGGCAGCAAGCCCTTGACCGGCGATCCGGCAGCCATGGAAGACTGAACGCGCGCCGCTCCCTTCCGTAGCGCCAAGGAGTCGGCGCCGCACCCCCCCGGAAAGTCACATGCCTTACCGATACAACCGGGACGACCCCTTTTCCTGGATGAGCAGCTCCGCGAAGAGGAACGCCTGATCCGGGAAACCGCGTGGGCCTACTGCCAGGAGCAGCTGCAGCCGCGTGTGCGGGAAGCACATCGCAACGAGCGTTTCGACCCGGAGATCAATGGGCCGGTTGCCGACGTTTTCGTGGTCTGGGCCAAGGACGAGTGCGGCGCGATCCGCGGGTTTGTTTTGGAGAAGGGCGCCAAGGGGCTGAGCGCACCCAGGATCGAAGGCAAGTTCTGTCTGCGCACCTCCGTGACCGGCGAGATCGTGATGGACGGGGCCCTCGTTCCTGAGGAGAACCTGCTGCCCGGCGTCAGCGGCCTCAAGGGCCCTTTTTCGACTGCCTCAACAAGGCGCGTTACGGCATCGGTTGGGGCGCGATGGGTGCGGCCGAGTTCTGCTGGATGGCGTCGCGCGACTACACGCTCAACCGGCATCAGTTCGGCCCTGCGCGCACGGATCGGAGAGCTGGCGCTGGCGGTGCCGCAGGTGCGCCAACGCTGATCGCTTCGATACGAACGCGGGAGCTGTCCGATGTCGGCAGTGTTCAATCTGCCGTTGCCAGATTCACGCCCTCGATCGCGGTGCTCGCCATCAACGCGATTTCCTCGGGTTGGATCACGTAGGGCGGCATGAAGTAGATGACGTTGCCGAGCGGGCGCAGCAACACGCCCTTTTCCAGGCCGTGCTGGTAGACGCGCAGGCCGCGTCGTTGTTCCGCGGGGTAGGGGGTCTTGTCGCGGACGTTCTGCGCCATTTCGATCGCCAGCACCATGCCTTGCTGGCGCACTTCGGCGACGTGCGGATGGTCCAGCAGCTCGGAGGCGGCCATCCACATCAGGTGGCCGAGCTTGCGGTTGCGCGCCATCCAGTCCTGCTGCTCGAACACGTCCAGCGTCGCCAGTGCGGCGGCGCAGGCCAGCGGGCTGCCGGTGTAGCTGTGGGAATGCAGGAAGGCGCGGTAGCTGCTGTAGTCGTCGTAGAACGCCTGGTAGATGTCCTCGTGCGTGAGGACCACGGCCAGCGCCAGGGTGCCGCCGGTGATGCCCTTGGACAGGCACATGAAATCCGGTGACACATTCGCCCATTCGCAGGCGAACAGCTTGCCGGTGCGGCCGAAGCCGGTGGCGATCTCGTCGGCGATGAAGTGCACGCCGTGGCGCGTGCAGGCTTCGCGCAGACGCTTGAGATAGATCGGGTGGTACATGCGCATGCTGCCGGCGCATTGCAGCAGCGGTTCGACGATGACGGCGCAGATCTCGTCCGCGTGGCGCTCCAGCGTGGCTTCCATGTGCACGAACTGGCGTGAGGAATAGTCCTCCCAGGATTCGCCGGGGGCGCGTCCGTAGCAGTCCGGTGACGGCACCTGTAGCGGTTCGAGCAGCAGCGGCTTGTAGGCGTCGCGATAAAGTCCGGTGCCGCCGACCGCGAGTGCGCCGAGGGTTTCGCCGTGATAGGCATTGTCCAGCGCCACGAACTTGGTCTTCTTCGTCTGGCCCTGGTTCTGCCAGTAGTGGAAGGACATCTTCAGCGCGGCTTCGACGGCGCTGCTGCCGTTGTCGGCGAAGAAGGCGCGGTCCAGCCCTTCGGGCGCGATGGCGCACAGGCGTTCGGCCAGCTCCACCACCGGCTCATGCGTGAAGCCGGCAAGCATCACGTGGTCCAGGGTGTCGAGCTGCGTTTTCATGCGTTCGACGATGTGCGGGTGGCGGTGGCCGAAGATGTTGGTCCACCAGGAACTGACGGCGTCGAGATAGCGCTTGCCTTCGAAGTCCTCCAGCCACACGCCCTCGGCCCTGCTGATCGGCACCAGCGGCAGCCACTCGTGATCCTTCATCTGCGTGCAGGGATGCCAGACGTGGGCGCGGGAGCGGGCGGAGAGGGTGGCGTTGTCAGTCATGCGGAATCGGCCGTCGAATGCTTAGGGTGAATCGAGCCGGCGATGTTATCAGCCGCTGACGCGGTCGCCGTCGATACGCGTATGCTGGGCGCGGACTCCAGAAACACACGGGGCAGGCATGGGTATCCGAGCGGTTCATTTCAGGCAGAGCTACAAGGCCTCGCCCGAAGCGGTGTTCGCCTACTTCGCGGAGCACGAGAATCTGACGGCGGTTTTCGGCGGCAAGATCGAGCGCATCGTCGACGCGCCGGAAGGCACGGACCCGAACGGGGTGGGGTCGGTGCGCCGCGTGAATCTGGCGCCCGGCGTGTCTGTCGAGGAAACCGTTACGGCCTTCGATCCGCCGCGCCGCATCGAGTACCGCATCAGCCGCGGCTCTCCGATCCGCAAACATCTCGGCGTGATGCTGTTCAGCCCGGAAGCTTCGGGCACATCGCTGGACTATCGCGTCGAATTCCAGGGTCGCGTGCCCGGTGTCGGCTGGCTGACCCAGCAGGTGCTGCAAAAGGTCATCGGCCGCGGGCTCAAGCGCGTGGCGATGACGCTCTAACGGCATGCCGCGAGCGGAGCCATGCACAATGAATCGCCCGCGGCATGGCCGTTGCCCTCACCCACCGCTCGCATTCGCGAGCGGTCCCCCTCTCTCCCGCAGGCGGGTGCGGGTAGCTCGGCATCACGCAGTGCGTGATTCACGCTAAAGCGCCTTCTCCAGCACCAGCGAATTGCGTTGGTAGTTGTAGATTTGCTGGCGCCGCACCGGCAGCGCTTCGATCGTGGTGCGCGCGAAGCCGCGTTCGATAAACCAGTGCGGGGTGTGCGTGGTCAGGCTGAACAGACGCGTCAGGCCGTTGCGGCGAGCGTTCTGCTCGATGCGCGTCAGCAGGGTGGCGGCGCGGCCGCCGCCGCGATACGCCGGGTGCGTGGCGACGCAGGCCAGCTCCCCCATCTTCGCTTCGGTGAAGGCGAACAGCGCCGCGCAGGCGATCACCAGCCCGTCGCGCACCATCACCACGAAATTGCCGATCTCCAGCTCCAGTTGTTCGCGCGAACGCGGCACCAGTACGCCGGCCTTCTCCATCGGCTGAATCAGCTGCAGGATGCCGCCGACATCGTCGATGCTGGCTTCGCGGATCGTTTCATAGCTGTCGCCGGCGTAGAACAGCAGGCCCACGCCGTCGCGCGTGTACAACTCGCGCAGCAGCGCGCCGTCCATGTCCTGATGCACCAGGTGCACACGCTGCACGCCGCCGCGGCCGGCGACGATCGCGGCTTCGACGTAGGGCCGGTCTTCCTCTGCCAGCGGCGAGGTTTCGTCCGCGAGCAGGCGCCGCGCGTCCGCCAGCGAGAACTGGCCGACATCGCCGGATTCATCCGCCAGCCGCCATTCGTTGGGGGCGCGATTGCACATGAAGATCAGCTTGTCGGCCGACAAGGCGGTGGCGACGGCCGTGGCCACATCCTCCGCACGCAGATTGAAGATTTCGCCGGTCGGCGAATAACCGATCGGCGACAGCAGCGCGATGCGCTCCTGCCTCAGCACCTCGCGAATCGTTGCCACATCGACCTTGCGCACCTCGCCGGTGTGTTGATGGTCCACGCCGTGGCGCACGCCGACCGGGCGCGCCGTCACCCAGTTGCCGGACGCGGTCTTGAGTCGCGCACCGCCCAGCGGCGTGCTGGCGAGGCTGGTCGACAGCCGCGCCTCGATGTCCATGCGCAGGCTGCCGACGGCGCTCTTGACGCAGTCCAGCGCCGCCAGATCGGTGACGCGCACATTGCCGACGTATTGCGGCTGCAGGTTCTGCGCCTTCAGCCGTGCATCGATCTGCGGCCGCGCGCCATGCACCAGCACCAGCTTGGCGCCGAGGCTGTGTAGCAGCCCGAGGTCGTAGAGGAACGAATCGAAGCCCGAATCCTGCGCGATTTCGCCGCCGAAGCAGACCACGAACACCTTGCCGACATGTGCGTGCACATACGGCGCGGCCGCACGCAGCGAGGCGACGAAATCGAGATTCGCGGCGGGTGTCGTGGGCGTCGCTTCGGCGCCGGTATTGGCGGCAGGCTGGTTCATCTGGCGGATTCTACGAGGCTTGCACAGTCTCCGCGCGGGTTTCGGGCTGTTGGCAGGTCTCGCCAGGAATGATTTTCTCTATCTTCCTGCGGGAGACGGGCGGGGTGAGCGCATCCTCCGCACGGTCTCGGCGTACAGATGGGCGCCGAGCGCCCTCATCCTCAAGCCCTACTCCTCCGGCTCCTCGCTTCGCTCGCCCGAAAGGATAACGGAGCATTCATCTGGCTACGGCGGTTCGGCAGTAGCCTGCGCAAGGCCGTCAGGCGGCGCGTTTCTTCTCAGGCGTTTGGGCGGATCGTTTTTTTCGGCTGCCGATGGCTTGCGGTAGCTGTTGGCGGCGGCGATCACGCCCCAGTAGCGTGTCGGCAGCCAGCGCGTCAGGCGTTCCATGATCCTGGCGTCGAGGCTGATCAGGATGCGGCGCTTGCCGCGGGCGATGCCGTCGATGATCGTCGCCGCGGCCTTGTCGGGCGAGGTCATCGCGGTTGGGTCGAATTCCTGGACGATGCGTTCGCGATCGGCGCTGCCGGCCAGTTGGTGACGCAGGGTTTCGGTGTAGCCGCGCACCGCGAACTTGGAGGCCGCGTAGGCGGAATGCATCGGCCATGCGACGAAGCCGAAAACGCTGGAGGCGTTGACGATCACGCCGCGGTCGCGTTCCAGTCTGCGCGGCAGACATGCCTTGGTGCCGTGCACCACGCCCCAGAAGCGGCCGTGTTCGTTGATGTACCAACTCGTGCAGCCGCCGACGCGGATCGTCCGGGGCGGGCAGGACCGCGTGCTGGATGTGTCGGGCGCCGCGATCCTGCACGGTCTGCCGCCGAACTGCGAGCCGAAGCTGCTGCATGGCGTCGGACATCTGCCGATGGCCGAACGCTCCCGTCTCGCCGCCAGCGATCATCTGAAGTTTCAGACCCGGCTTCGCGCCACGCTGTCGGCCCCCGCCTGATCCGGTGACAATACTGGCCCGTGACGACGGTTCGTCACGGGCCAGGAGCTACCGTGATGCAGGCTGCAGCGATCAAGCATCCGCAACAAACCCTGTGGTTCGAGCAGGCCCTGCTGCCCGAGGGCTGGGCCAGCGGCGTGCGCCTGCGGATCGAATCCGGACGGATTGCCGACATTCGGACCGGGCAGCCGGCGCGCGCCGCTGAGGCGTGCGATGCGGTTGCCTTGCCGGGCCTGCCGAACCTGCACAGCCACGCCTTCCAGCGCGGCATGGCCGGTCTCGCCGAGGTCCGTGGCGCCAGCGCCGACAGTTTCTGGACCTGGCGCGAGCTGATGTACCGCTTCGTCGATCGCATGTCTCCGGACGATCTCGAAGCCATCGCCGCGCAGGCCTACGTGGAAATGCTGGAGCACGGCTTTACGCGCGTCGGCGAGTTTCACTACCTGCATCACGATGTCGCCGGGCGCGGCTACGCCGATCCCGCAGAGATGGCCACACGCCTGGTCGCCGCCGCACAGAAGACCGGTATCGGCTTGACACTATTGCCGGTCTTCTACGCCCACGGCGGCTTCTGCGGCGCTCCGGTTTCGGCGGCCCAGGCGCGCTTCGTCAATGATCTGGATGGCTATGCGCGATTGCTCGAAGCCAGCGGCCGCGCTCTCGCCGTTCTGCCCGACGCGGTACTCGGTGTCGCGCCGCACAGCCTGCGCGCGGTCACGCCGGAACAACTGGACGCGGTGCAGCGGCTGCTGCCGCAGGGGCCGGTGCACATCCACATCGCCGAACAGAGCGCTGAAGTCGAACAGTGCCTGGCCTGGTCGGGTCAGCGTCCGGTGGACTGGCTGCTGCGTGCGCAAGCGGTGGATGCGCGCTGGTGTCTGGTGCATGCCACGCACATGAGCGCGGCGGAGGCCTCGGCGATGGCAGCCAGCGGCGCCGTTGCCGGCCTGTGTCCGATCACCGAGGCCAATCTTGGAGACGGACTGTTTCCGGTCGTGGACTACGCCGGGGCCGACGGGCGCTGGGGCCTGGGTACGGATTCCAATGTGCGGATCGACGCGGCCGAGGAACTGCGCCTGTTCGAATACGGTCAGCGCCTGCAGGCGCGCGCGCGCAACGTGCTGGCGCCCGCGACCGGTGGATCGACCGGGCGCCGGCTGTTCGATGCCGCGGTCACGGGCGGCGCGCAGGCACTCGGCGTCAGCGCCGGCTTGCGGGTCGGGGCCCGCGCCGACCTGTTCAGTCTCGACACCGAGCGCCCGGAATTTGCCTCACGCCGTCTGGACGCCTGGCTCGACGCCTGGATTTTTGCCGGCAGCCCGATGCCGCTACGCCATGTCTGGCGCGCGGGTGTGCAATGGGTCCGCGCGGGGCGCCATGTGCAGGCCGAAGCCGTCGCCGCCGACTACCGCAGCGCGCTCGCACGCATTCTGGAATGAGCCGGGCTCAGTCCAGGGTGAAGTAGACGATCAGTCCGTAGAAGGTCGAGGTGTAGTCGAAGAACTGCCCGAATGGCGTCGGGCCGGTAAAGGCCTGCAGCGCCAGCGTGATGGTGCCGGCATCCGGATCGTCCCGACCCCAGCGCACGCCGGCGATGGCCTTGGTCTGGATGTCGTTGTCGAAGAATTCGGCCCCCAGCAGATCGAGACCGGCAATGAAGCGGCCGCCCAGCAGCTTGCGTTCCGGACTCAGGTATTCGGCGCCGCCGCGAACGGAGTAGTCGCCCAGAAACTCACTGTCCTTGCTGAACAGGTAGGCGCCGCCGCCGTACAGGCGCCAGCCGTTGATCTGATAGGCCAGCAGGAAATCAGCCGCCTCGTAGGTCAGGTCGATGCGCTCCGGCGCATCGCCGCTGAGCACCAGTTCGTCGCCGAGGTGCGAGCTCTGATGGAACAGGCGCAGGCGCGCGGACCAGTCGTCCTTGCGCCAGGCCAGCGGGAAGCCGATGAAAAAATCGGTGTTGAGCAGGGCGTCGGACTCGGCGTCCATGTTGAACTGCGACTGCACGTTGCCGAACAGGTCGAACTGCCAGTAGCTGCCGCCGGACGTCTTCCAGCGATAGATCGGGAAAGACTCGCCGAGCGACACCAACGCCGCCGTGAACGGTTCCTGACCTTCGCCATCGGGATCGAGGCGCACGAAGGAGACATAGTTCAGCGCTTCCGCATTGCCGGCCGCGATGGGTTCGAAGATCTGTTCGGATGGAATCCATCCGGTCTGATAGTCGATGGAACGGTCGCCGTCCGTGGCGGCCGTCGCGTGCTGGCAGACGCCAAGCAGAAGCAGGGCCGAACCGAATCGGCCGATGCTGCGAAGTGTTCGAATGTTCACGCCCTGTACTTGTTCCTGATTGAGTCCGGGCAGGCTAAGAATCCTGAAGCGAATGTTAGCTGAACGACTGCCTGGGCAACAGCTTCGCATGGTGCTGACGGTGAGCCCGCGCGATAGCGGTTTGGACCCGTTTCCACCGGTCCGAGCCACCATTGCTTGCCGCACGGATTGGTTCCATGGAGGCCTTGTCGGAAGCTCGTTTACTTCGTTTCGATCGTCCAGTCCTGCGATCCGCTCGGACAGCAGCGCGGTTCACCCGGCTGCGGCATGGTGGTGGTCAGCGTGATGCGCCCCGGCGCAAAAGCCACATCGCGCGGCTTGCTGCCGAACACCTCGGCGACGCTGCGGAAGTAAACCATGCGTCCGTTCTCGTTGCGGAACAGCGCTGCATCCAGCGCGGAGCTGTTGCCACCGGTGGGATACAGCACCCACGCCAGTGCATCGGCCGCGCCGTCTTCGGTGAAGTCGCCGAAGAAGATCTGGAAGATCTGCGTCTCGCCGCCGTGCCGCTCAAACGCCCATGCGCGGATTTGGTCTTCTGCACCGGCGGGCGCGCTCGTTCCGGTGTTTGAGTCATCAGTTGTGATGGCCTCGCCCTCGGCATGGTTCGCCGATGGCGAACATGCAAGCAATGCCACCACGCCCAAGGCCAAAGCGCGGGGTTTCAACAGAACAGTAAGGAACAAGACCTGACCCCGACGTCTTAATGCTATGGTTACGACAGCGTTTCCCGACTCACTACAGCGAACATGGGCGCCACCAATACGACCTGGACGCTCGACGGCAACGGAAACTGGAAGACGCATTATTGGAGCAATGCGACCGATACGTACGTATTTGACGGCACAAGCAACCGGATCACGAGCGTCAGCGGTTCGCGCTCCAAGAGCTTCAGCTACGACAGTCTCAAGAACATCACCAACAAAAGTGGCTATGGCGGCACGTACAGCTACACCTACGATGACTTCAATCGCCTCAAAACGGTGGTGAACGGCAGCAACACGACTACGTACACGTACGACGCCAATGGCCAGCGAGTCCAAAAAAGCGGCCCCGGCGGAAAATACTCCTACGTTTATTCACCTAACGGAGCGCTGCTCGGCGAAACCGCGAACAACGGCACCACACTGAACAAGAAGTACATCTGGCTCGGTGGAGAGTTGATTGGCCTGATCAAGGGGAGCACGCTGTACTACGTGCACAACGACCATCTCGGTCGGCCGGAAGTGGTGACCAACGCCTCCAAGAGCGTGGTCTGGCGCGCCAGCAACTTCGCCTACGACCGGACCGTCACCAGCAACAGCCTCGGCGGACTCAAGCTCGGCTTCCCGGGGCAGTACTACGATGCCGAATCAGGCCTGTGGTACAACTGGCATCGGTATTACGATGCCTCCACCGGCCGGTACTTGCAGTCCGATCCGATCGGGCTGGCCGGGGGCATCAATACTTATGCCTATGTCGGCGGGAATCCGGTTTCGCTGGTTGATCCGTCGGGCCTATGGTCCGTCGAGGTGGGCGCATATGGTGGATTCGGAGGATCGCTTATTTTTGGGCAGAATAACTCGACCGGTCAGTGGTTTATCGGTGGTGCGCTAGGGGTTGGGTTAGGTGGCGGAATTGGTTTTGACCCTGAGGGGGCGACGCCTGACGGCGCCAACAAGCAGGGTTGCCTCACAGGCACATCTGCCGGCGGCAATGTATCCATTGGCGCTTCAATCCCGGGGTTTGACTTCAACCTTTTTTCCGCCGGCGGGGCTGGCCCACTCTTTGGTGGGCCGGGGGCCCGCCAAAGCAATGACCCCAACGGGTTCTTTATGGGGGATATGCCAAATGCCACATTTGGAAGTTCGCTTTCGGTTTCTCTCGGAGGGGCTGCGACTATACGAGTAGTTGGGGGAATATAGATGGTGTTCTTTGTTTTCAACAAGTTTAGGAAAATGCCTTGGCCCCTACTGCTATTCTCCGTTACGCCGGTGGTAGTGACGGCGATGTTCTCCGTTGGTGCAGCTATGCCTGGTTTTAGAGTTGTGGTTTTCGGAAACATTGTCTCTCGGAATATATGGTGGATGGCCGGAGGGGGACTTCTCACTTTGATGGGGTTCTTGATTTTTATAATTCCACTCTGGATGCTCGTGTTGCGGAAACCATTTGCCCGATCTTCGCTGATGGCCGCTTGGTTGGCTTTTTCTGTGGTTTCATATTTTATAATTCCCACTATTGCCGAACATGTGGGTGAAAGTGCGTTTATGGGGCGAATGACGGTGTCACTTCCAATCGCAGTAGTGGGCCTGATTCTAGGCGCATATTTGGCACTGTCCAAAGATGTTTTGATGTTTGTGAGTGGTAAGTCGGATCTATGACGTTTCGAGTGGGAGGATGAGGGTAAGCGTTCAAACCACGGCGTCCTATTCGCGCGGATCATTGGCCATTAGCCTGCACGCATCGACTGAAACGGAGCGATGCGATGGAAACAGGAATGGGCAGAGTTCGTTAC